>CAZLJG010000158.1:0-7291 GCA_964559545.1 uncultured Solibacteraceae bacterium
CTGCGGGTCTTCCTGGATGATGTCCGTGCCGGTGATGTCGGACGGCATGAGGTCGGGCGTGAACTGGATGCGGTTGAACTTCAGTTCCAACACCTGCGCCAGCGTGCGGATGAGCAACGTCTTGGCGAGACCGGGCACGCCGACAATCAGGCTGTTGCCGCCGACAAAGAGGGACAGCAGAATCAGGTTGACCGTGTCATCCTGGCCGACGATCAGCTTCTTCAACTCGGCGATGATCTGCCCGCGCGCGGCATTCATCTTGTCGGCCAGCGCGATGTCGTCCGGCGACTCCATGTTCACGACGGTCTGTGTCTCTACGCTCACGTTGTTGTCCTCTCGCATTCCGCCGGGCTGAAGCCCGGCGGCTCCGTGCCTAATGTGTCAGCGCGTAAATGATGTAGTTGACCCCGAGCTTGAAGGCTTCGTTGTTTTCGTCCATCGCCCGCAGGCCGGTGTCTGAGAATTCCCAGAACTCCGACATGTCCGTGTTGTAGTTTGCGATCGCGATCAGCCGCTTGGACGGGTCGTTATCTTCGAACAGGCCCCGAATTCTGGGGGTCCCGGAGTCGTAATACTGCGGAATCACGTCCAGCGAATCGATGTCGAAGAACGCATGAAACACCGGATGGTCCATCGGGAGATCCACCCACTTCGAATTCGGATACAGCCGGTTCATCTGGAGTTCGAGGTTGTACCAGTCGTCACCGCGGAAGTCGTCGAAGATCAGAAACCCACCCTTGCCGACAAACGCCTTGAGACCTTCGAACTCGGCATCCGTCATCGCCCAATACCCCGGCTCGGCCATGTAGGCGATCGGGTACTTCATGAGCTCGGGGTCATCAAATCCCAGAACGTTGCTCGCGTCCATGTGGGGCGCCACCAGGGACACCTGGTTGAGAATCCGCATGAAGTGCCGTTCGCCGCGCGGATAGTCGTGTGACCACGGCGCGCCCCGCCGGCTCATGAAACTCTGGTAGCTGAGACGTACAAAGGTGAACCGGCCGTCGTAAGGCAAGTTGCCCTCGATGCGGCCCGCCGTCTGGAATCGTTCGTTGCCGCCACCGCGCTGGCCCTGGGTACGGCCCCGCTGCGCCTGCAACGTGAGGCCGGTGCAGATGAGCACCGCCATCGCGATGAAGGCGATCGATCGTCGCTGTGCTGGTGCGATCGTCATGCCAACCCCCTTGCGCGCCGATAGATCCATTCGCCGCCGGCGAACATGACCAACAACAGGAACAGCGCCGGCATGTCCCACAGGTCTTTCTCTTCTACGACAGTGACGCCCCGGCCGCTCAGTGAGAGCGCCTCGGCGAGTTTTTCGGTGTCGGACGCCGGAAAGTACTTGCCGCCGGTCTCATCGGCCAGCCGGCGCAACAGGCTGGTGCGCAACACGGGGTCGAAGTATTCGCGGTCACTGGGCGCCGCGCGCAGGTGGGCGATCGACGACCCGAGAGACTCACCGTCCTTGGTGGCCGTCACACGCACCTGATAGGCGCCTTCTTCTTCCGGCGAGAACGTCGCCTGGTATTCCCCATCACGACGCACCGTCCACGACATGGGCACTTCGGTGACCACCCCCGTGGGCGACCGGATAATCGCCGTCACCCGGGCGTCGCTGACGTCCTGATACTTCTTGTCGGCGACCAGCGCAGTCAGCGTCACCGGCTCCCGGGGTTCGACGCGATCGGGGGCACTGGCCACTTCCACCCGGCCCGGCACGCCGTCCACCACCCAGCGCAGCAACCGCTGCCAGAAGTCGTGATGCGTCGTGTCGGTGACGGGCATGGACGCATGCATCCGCCACAACCACGAGTCCTGCACCGGGAACGCCAGCGCCTTGCCGCGGCCGTACCGCTGCGCCGCCAGAATCACGAGGTCGGTGCCGTTGGCATCCTCACCCGAGAGCAACGTCGACGCACCAGGCTTCACAGACTGGATCAGATTGACGCTCGTGACCGGCGGCAACTTGCGCCACGCCTCGAGCGACGCCGCTTCGGTGGCCGCCAGTTGCACCACCGGATGCGCCTGGCCCGCGCGCGCCGGCAGTACGGAAATCTCGGAGAAGTAGTCACCCGCCTTCGCGTTGGCCGAGGCTTCGAGCGTGACCGGCAGCGCTTCGGCGACAGGCGTTCCGCCCCAGCCACCCTCGGCAAACGACCGGCGCCCACCCAGCGTCAGCAATCCGCCGCCGCGCCGGCCGACAAACTCGGCGATCATCCGCAGTTGTTCCGCGGTGAACGCGCTGGCTTCGACACTGCCCAGAATCAGGCCGCTGTACGTGAACAACTCGTCCTCGGTCAGCGGAAAGCCTTCGATCAATTCATCAGGCGTATCGATGCCCAACCGCAGGAACTTCGGTGGCGCCGACGGCGTCGCCGCCGCTGTGCGCTGCAGCAACACGACCTGGATGTTGGGATCCTTCTCCAGCGCCTGTTTGATGAACTTGGCCTCAAACCGTGGCTCGCCTTCGAGGTACAGCAGTTTCACGCGGCGGTCGAGGACATCGATCAGGTTCTCGCGTGCGTTATTCGGCACGACCTGTTCGCCAGGCTGTTCCGGGATGCGGAACTTGAACCGGCGGGGGCCGCCTTCATCCACCTTGAACCGCACGCGAATCGTCGCGGCCTCGCCGTCGGGCGGCATCGTGATGTCCTGCGTGTCCACCACGCGGCCTTCACTCTCGACGACGAGCGGAAACTTCTCACCCGCAAAACCCGTCTGCGTGACCACGACGTCCACCACCAACGACGTGCCTTTGAGCGCCGTGCGGGGCGTCTCCACGCGACTCACTTGAATATCGCGCACCAACCGCTCTTCACCGACGCCCACCGGGAACACCGGAATCGACTCGGCTTTGAGCGACGCCAGCGACACATCAAACGCCGCCTCCGACGTGTCCGCGCCATCAGTGACAACGATGAGTCCCGAGAGTGGGAGGCCGGCGAGTTCATCACGCGCGCGACCGAGGGCATCACCCAGTCGTGTGCCCGTGCCGGTGAACGAAAGCCCATCGGCCGATTCAAGGCGCTGCGCGACCGACGAGAACTTGTAGGTGCGCACCACGAACTTCTCGGAGAGCTGTTTCAGCAGCAGCCCGTCAGCCGCGGCAAAGTTGTCGCGCACATAGTTGCCGCGCGGCAGGCCTTCAAGATCGGAGACCTGCATCGAACGCGAGTCATCGAGTAACACGCCGACAAAGTTCTGTTGAGGAACCGCGACCTTGAGCACCAGCATCGGCCGGAAGAGACAGATCGCCAGCACGGCGAGTGCGGCGAGTCGCAAGCCAATCAGAACGGCGCGATCACGCGGACCGTGTCCGCGAATGCCGCGATAGGTGAACAGTGCGTACGCGGCGACGCCCGTTGCCACCAGCACACTGGCGGACATCCACCGGGAACTGCCCCACACGAAGTCTCCCTGTTCGTAGACCAGCGGCTGGTACTTGAACAGGAATTGAAAAATGGCTTCGAGCACTGAAAGGCGGATTGTATCCCGACTATCTGACAGAATCGCGCGCAAAGGCCAGGATCTGATCGGCATCAGCCGCCGCACCCTGTGCCAATTCCGGTCGGCCACCACCGCGTCCGCCCAACGCGCTCGTGATTTGTTTCACGCAGGCACCCGCATCAAAGGCGACGTCCGCTGCACGCGCGACCACGAGGGGGGCTGGAGTACCCGATCCAACAACGACCGCCACTAGTCCTGGAGTGGCTGCTAACGCAGAGGCCAATGCCTTGAGCGCAGACGCGTCCCACCCCGGCTGCGAGACGATCACGCGCCGGAAGGGCCCGACGCCCTCGGCCGATGCGGCGAGAGCGCTCGCCATCGACCTGGCCAGTTCCTCCTGCAGGGTCCGAATCGTTTTGTTCGCGGTCCGATTTTCCGTCTGCAGTCGTTCCACCGCACCGGCCAGCTCGTGGGGCGCCACCGTCGTCTGCCGCACAAGGCTCGTCACGCAGTCGCGCAGGCGCTGATGCGAGGCCAACGCACGGCCGCCGCAGACGAACTCGATGCGGCTTCCGCCCTTGAACCGTTCCCACCCGGCCACGGCAATGATGCCGACCATCCCTGTACTCGGCACGTGTGTGCCGCCGCACGCGGACAGGTCAAAGTCGGTCACGTCGATCAGTCGAAGCATGCCGGTCCGCAGGGATTCCTTGCGCAACGGCAGCCGCGCCGCCTCGGCCTCATCAGCGAAGCGCACGGTCACCGGGCGGTCCTCCCACACGACCGCGTTGGCCGCCTGCTCGGCAGCCGCAATCTCCGCCGCACTCACTTCGCGCGCCAGGTCGATCGTGCAGCTCGTGGTCCCCAGATGAAAACTCTCGGTGCGTACACTGCACGTTCGGTCAAACGCCGCCGACAGGATGTGCTGCCCGGTGTGCTGCTGCATGTGATCAAACCGGCGTGGCCACGCGACCTCGCCGCGCACGGTCTCGCCGACCGTCAACGCGCGATCGACGACATGAACGACCCCACGCGCCTCGTCATCGATGACATCAACAACCGTGGCCGGGCCCAACGTGCCGGTGTCATAGGGCTGGCCGCCGGAGGTCGGATAAAACGCCGTGGTATCGAGTACCACGTGCCACTGCGCACCGACAGACTCGACGTGAGTCACGGTCGCGGAGAAGGTGGTTTGCAGGGAGTCGGTGTAATAAAGGCGCATCATGGCACTGTGGGCACGTCGAACCAGAGGATCGCGCCGCCGGCGTCGGCGCGGCGGTAGCCGATGCGGCCGCCGTAGGACTCAATGATGCCGTGGCTCACGGACAGGCCCAGGCCGGTCCCCTCCCCAACGGGTTTCGTCGTAAAAAACGGCTGAAAGAGTTTGGGCTCGTCGTCCGGTGACACACCGGGCCCGGTGTCTTCCACCTCGCAGTACGCCCGATCATCCACATCACGGGTTCGGATCGTCAACAGGCGCTGGCCGCGCTTCATCGACGCCATCGCCTGCTCCGCGTTCACCACAAAGTTCAGGAGCACCTGCTGAAACTCCGGCAGTACGCCCATCACCTTCGCACGCGAGGCATCGTCGACCACCAGATGCACCCCGAGTTCCTCGAGACGACGTTGGCGCAGTTCCACGACAGACGCCACGACGGCGCCGAGCAGGATGGGTTCGGGGGAGACATTCTCCTGGCGGCTGAATCGTGAGAGGTTGCGGATGATGACACTCGCGCGGGCGCTCTCGCGCTGAATGAGATCGAGGTCAGCCTTCGCGACGTCGCTGACTGACGTGTCCCGCATCAGCAGCTGCGCACGTCCGGCAATCGCCTGGAGCGGGTTGTTGAGTTCGTGCGCGATGCCCGACATCAACGTGCCGATCGCGGCCAATCGTTCCTGGCGGACGATCTGGCGCTCCAGGGACACCAGGTTCTGTTCCATCTCCATCAGCGACGCCTGGAGACTCACCATCTCGCTCGATGGCATCCTGGACGGAGGGTCGTCACGGCGCTCGCCTGAGCCGATGCGCAGGGCGTGTTCCTCAAGCGCACGCAAGCCGCGTCGCCATCGACGCGACAGGAAGAACACGATCACCACCGTGGTCAACGTCACAGTGACCACGACGAGGTAGTTGCGCTGGTAGATGGCCCACGTGCGGTCCCAGGCAATACGCTCTGGCAGGAACACGGTCACTGCGCCGCGGCCGCTGCTCATGGCCGCGATGCCGGGGCAGAACACCTCCAGTTCAGTCTCGGTGGGGAGAGTACCCGCCACCACGCGCCCCTCGGCATCGGTGACCGCCACCTGCGTCAGCGGCGGCAGGGTGCGCAGCGCGTCGAGCACCAGGCTCTCCGCGGTGACCGTGCCATCGTCGAGCCGGTGTGCAAGGAGCGCGGCGTTCACGCGCGCGTCCTCCTTCAGCGCCTCCTGTTGCTCCCGGTAGGTCGCCTGCGACGCCTGCGACATCACGAGAACGACGGGCACAAAGAGGCCGAGGGCCGCCGCGAGAATCTGCGTCCGGATGGAGATTGACACGCCGCGGAGATTCTACAGCGCGGGGTCGGGAATCCCGGCTTCGGCGAATCCGCGGGCGCGCAGCAGGCAGCTGTCGCAATGACCGCATGGCCGCCCGTCGATCGGGTCGTAGCAGCTGTGCGTGATCGAGAAATCCACGCCCAGTTCGGTACCAAGCCGGACGATCCCGGCCTTGGTGAGGTGCTGCAGGGGGGTGTACAGCGTGAGCGGACGCCCTTCAACGCCGGCTTTGGTGGCGAGGCTGGCGAGGTACTCAAATGCGGCGATGAACTCCGGGCGACAGTCGGGATACCCGGAATAGTCGAGCGCGTTCACGCCGATGACGATGCGCTCGGCGCCGAGGACTTCGGCCCAGGCCAGCGCCAGGGAGAGGAAGACGGTGTTGCGCGCGGGGACGTAGGTGCTGGGCACGCCGGCGTCACCCAGCTGATCCTTCGGGATCGCCCCATCACCGACAAGCGAGGAACCGCCGAACGCCGACAGGTCCACGGCCAGTTCGACGTGCCGCACGACGCCGAGTGAGGCTGCGACACGACGCGCGGCTTCGAGCTCGGCCGCATGGACCTGACCGTAACGCAAGGTCAATGCGTACAGTTCCCACCCTTCACGCCGGGCCATCGCCGCGGCGGTTGTTGAATCAAGTCCGCCCGAGAGCAACACCACAGCGCGTGTCATACGCCTCTGGTCTCCGGAGCCCAGATGTATTTGTGCGTTTGAATCTGGAGGCGCGCGGGCACGTGATCCGCGAGCATCCACTCGGTGAGTGTGGCCGCCGGGAGCACCCCGTGGACTGGCGAAAGCAACACCGCGCCGGCCTTCGCGTCGAGCGCGTGGGTCGCGATGATGGTGCGGGCGTACTCGTAGTCGGTGCGGTCCTTGATCACGAACTTCACTTCGTGATCGCGCGACAGAGCCTCGAGATTCGGCCAGTGCATCTTGTCTGCTTCCCCACTGCCGGGGCACTTCACGTCCATGATGGCGTGCACGCCTCTGGGCAGGTTGTGGATCGGCAGGTGTCCGCCAGTCTCGACGAGCACTTCGAACCCGTCGTCGAGCATCCGTTGCATCAGCGGGACCGCCTCCTTCTGGAGCAGCGGCTCCCCACCGGTCAACTCGACCAGCCGGCATCCGAGCGCACGGACGTCCGTCATGACCTCATCGATCGACATCTTCCTGCCGCCCGTAAAGGCGTACGGCGTGTCGCACCACGAACAACGCAGGTCACATGCGGCCAGACGGACAAACACACACGGCCGGCCCACATGGGTGGATTCGCCCTGCACGGACAGGTAGATTTCGAAGACGGTCA
>CAZLJG010000159.1:0-7288 GCA_964559545.1 uncultured Solibacteraceae bacterium
GTTCCCCGATGCGCCGTGGGATCAGCTCATGGGTGCAGTCAGTGCCGTGTTCGGCTCGTGGATGAACGACCGCGCGATGGTGTATCGCCGCAAGTACAACATCCCCCCCGAGTGGTGCACCGCCGTCAACGTCCAGGCGATGGTCTACGGCAACACGGGTGAGCGGTCGGGCTCAGGCGTCGCGTTCACGCGCAACCCCGCGAACGGCACGAAGGAGTTCTACGGGGAATTCCTCATCAACGCTCAGGGTGAAGACGTAGTCGCCGGCGTGCGCACACCGGAACCGGTCGCTGAACTCAAGAAGCAGATGCCGAAGGCGTATGCCGAGCTCGAACGAATCCGGAAGAACCTCGAGAAGCATTTCAAGGACGTGCAGGACTTCGAATTCACGATTGAAGACGATGTCGTGTACATGCTGCAGACGCGGAACGGCAAGCGCACGGCCATGGCCGCGCTGAAGTTCTCGATCGACATGCAGAAGGAAGGTCTGATCGACTGGAAGACGGCGATCATGCGCAACCCGGCGGATCAGCTCGAACAGCTGCTGGCGCCCGTGTTTGACGCGAGCGACGTGAAGAACGTGCCCGTGATTGCGACGGGCCTGCCGGCCGGTCCCGGTGCGGCGTCAGGTCGCGTGTATCTGAATGCTGAGCGTGCTGTGGAAGCGGCGGGCCGCGGCGAGAAGGTGCTGCTGGTGCGCGTCGAGACGTCGCCGGAAGACCTCCGCGGCATGATCGCCGCAGAAGGCATCCTCACCGCGCGTGGCGGTGTGTCGTCACACGCGGCGCTGGTGGCCCGGCAGATGGGCAAGGTGTGCGTGTGTGGCGCCGCGGCCATCGAGATCGACTACCAGGCCAAGACCGCGACGGTTGAGGGCAAGGTCTACAAGGAAGGGGACTGGCTCTCGATCGACGGCACGGCGGGCAGGGTCTACGCCGGTGAAGTGAAGACGGCGCCGTCGGAAATTGTGGCTGCGCTCATTCACGACGACAAGGCCGCGCAGAAGACGGAGAAGTTCCGCGACTTCCAGCAGCTGATGAAGTGGTGTGAGAAGGCGACGCGGATGAGTGTGCGCACCAATGCCGACACGCCGGAACAGACGGCCAACGCCGTGGCGTTTGGCGCGGTGGGCATCGGCCTGACGCGTACCGAACACATGTTCTTCGAGGGCAACCGCATCGACGTGATGCGCGAGATGATCCTCGCGGAGACGGTCGAGGCCCGCAAGGCCGCATTGGCCAAGCTGCTGCCGTTCCAGCGCGAGGACTTTGCCGGCATCTTCCGGGAGCTCAAGGGCTACCCGGCGACGATCCGTTTCCTGGATCCGCCGCTGCATGAATTCCTGCCGAACACGAAGGAGTCGCAGGAAGAGCTCGCGAAGAAGATGGGGGTGCCGGCCGCGCAGATCCATCATCGCGTCCACAGCCTGCACGAGTTCAACCCGATGCTCGGCTTCCGTGGCTGCCGTCTGGGGATCGGGTATCCCGAGATTTCCGAGATGCAGGCGCGCGCGGTGTTCGAAGCCGCAGCGATGGTGCAGAAGGAAGGCATCAAGGTCCGGCCGGAGATCATGATCCCGCTGGTCGGCTTCAAGAAGGAGCTCGACCTCCAGATTGCGGCCGTCCATGAGGCGGCCCGTCAGGTGCAGGCGGAGCAGAAGGTGAAACTCAACTACCTCGTCGGCACGATGATCGAAGTGCCGCGTGGTGCGTTGACGGCGGACGAAATTGCGCAGTCGGCCGAGTTCTTCAGCTTCGGCACCAACGACCTGACGCAGACCGCGCTCGGCATGTCGCGTGACGACTCAGGCTCGTTCCTGCCGCACTACCAGGAACTGGAAATCGTCACGAACAACCCGTTTGCGACCATCGATGCGGCCGGCGTGGGCCAGCTCGTGCAGATGGCCGTGACCAAGGGACGTGCGACGCGGCCGAACATCAAGCTCGGCATCTGCGGCGAACACGGCGGCGACCCATCGTCGATCTTCTTCTTCGACTCGGTCGGCCTCGATTACGTGAGCTGCTCGCCCTATCGCGTCCCCGTGGCGCGTCTGGCGGCAGCGCAGGCGGCGATCAAGCACAAGAAGGCCAGCGCCTAGTTCCATGATTACGACCCTCGTGCACCGGGATGGCCAGTCAGGCCGGGTTGACGTTGTTGACCCGGCGTGGCTGGCGCCCGGGGCGCGGGAGTTTGTGTGGGTGGATGTGCAGCTGCCCGATCCCGGGGCGCGGGCCCTGCTGCAGGACGTCTTCAAGGTGCACGAACTGGCCCTCGAGGATGCGCTCAGCGAAATCCACCATCCGAAGATCGAGCTCTACGACTCCTATCTCTATTTGATCCTGCATGGCATTCAAGCCGGCGCCGAAGGGCGCGGATTTGTCACGCACGATATCGACTTCTTTCTTGGCGAACGCTTCCTGCTGACGGTGCACACGGCCCCCTCACGGTCGCTTGCGCAGGAGCAGACCACCTGTCTCCGCAATCATCAGGCGCTGGGCGAGGGCCCGGTGGGATTGATGCATCGCATCATCGACGCAATGGTGGATCACTATCGGCCCGAAGTGGACGCGCTCGAAGGGCGCCTGGAAACACTCGAGGACCTCGTGTTCGAGCAGCCGCGTGTGCATCCGGTGCGCGACATTCTTGGCCTCAAGCAGGATGTCTCTGCGCTCAGGCGGATCACGCTGCCGCAACGTGATGCGCTTGGACGACTGGCCCGCCGTGAGTTCGCCATTATTCCTGATGCGATGGCCTACCGGTTTCGGGATGTGTACGACCATCTGGTCCAGCTGACCGACGAAGCGATCTTTCTCCAGGATCGCGTCACGGGGCTGCTCGACGCGTATCTCTCGAGCCAGTCCAACCGTATGAACCAGGTGATGAAGGTACTGACCGTCATCGCCACGATTTTCATGCCGCTCACGGTACTCACCGGGTTGTACGGCATGAACGTGGAGCTCCCGCAGCTGCCGGGAGGGCCCGCCGCCCAATTCTGGTGGGTGATGGGGATGGTGGCAGTGATTGCCGGCGCCATGCTCGTGGTGTTCCGCCGGAGGGACTGGTTGTGAACCGCATCCACAGGCTGGCCCCTGAACTCGCCAACCAGATCGCCGCCGGCGAGGTGGTCGAGCGCCCCGCATCCGTCATCAAGGAGCTCGTCGAGAATGCGATTGACGCCGACGCCACCCGCATTGCCATCACGGTCGAGTTCGGCGGCAAGAAGCTGATCTCGGTTGAGGATGACGGACAGGGAATGTCGGCCGAAGATGCGAGGCTTGCGGTCGAGCGGCATGCCACGAGCAAGATTCGTGAAGCGAATGATCTGGCGGCGATCCTGACACTCGGATTCCGGGGCGAGGCCCTGCCGTCGATTGCGTCCGTGTCGAAGTTCCGCCTGCGCACCCGTGAACGTGGCGCACTCAGTGGCACGGAGATTCGCATTGACGCCGGGCACGTCGTGTCCGACCGGGAAGTGGGCGCACCCGAGGGCACGCTCATCGAGGTGGGGGAGCTGTTCTACAACCTGCCGGCCCGGCGGAAGTTCCTGAAGGCGGATACCGCGGAGTCTGCGCAGATCTCCCGGCTCGTGACGCAGATGGCGCTGGGGTATCCGGAGGTCGGGTTCACACTCAGAAGTCGCGATCGGCTGCTCATCGAGGCGCCGCCCGCCGGGTCGAGTGAGGAACGGTTCTATCAGATCTACGGCGACCGTCCGGATCTGGTGCCCGTGCGCAAACAGGCGGCTGGGATGAGCGTGACAGGCTTCATCGCCGCGCTCGCCGAGCAGGGACCGGTGCGCGGTCCCCAACACGTCTTCGTCAACCGTCGTCTCGTGAAGGACCGCACAATTGCCCACGCGATCTCGGCGGCCTACAGCGTGGCCACGATTAAAGAGCGCAGCCCCGAGGTGCACCTCTTCATTGAAGTGCCGCCTGACCGCGTGGACGTGAACGTGCACCCGACCAAGGCCGAGGTTCGGTTTCTCGATCAAAGTCTTGTGCACGAAGTGCTGCGCCGGGCCCTGATCGACGCGCTGGGACACGGCGGCGTGCCGGAACTGGTGTTGTCGCCAGGTGTTGCACAGGCCCCGCAGCCTCTCGGTACCTCACTGCCCTGGAGCTTCGGTCAGGGGGAACTTGGAGCCGCCGGGCTTCAGCCCGGCGGGACCTTCACCCCCAGTGGGCCCAACCCCTCTGAATGGAGCCCAGGGGCTTCAGCCCCTGGGACAAGCGATTCGCGCCTGTCGCTCACCGGCGGCACCTCCACCGTCCAATCCCTCATCAAACCCCTCACACCCCTTGGCCAGTTCCGCAACACCTTCATCCTTGCGGTGGACGATGAGGGGATTGCGATCATCGATCAGCACGTGGCGCACGAGCGGATCCTGTTCGAGCAGATTGCGGAACGATTGACGACGGGGAAGGTCGAGGTCCAGGCGTTGCTCACGCCGGTGGTGCTTGAGTTGTCGTCAGGCGAGCATCAGACGTTGCTCTCGCACACGGCCGAACTGGAGAAGCTCGGTTTCGAGTGTGAGGATTTCGGTGGAACGAGCCTGCGCATCACGGCGGTCCCAGCGCTGCTCGACTGGAAGCAGGTGGATACGGCGCTCCGTGCGGTCGCGTCCGACCTCGATGGTCTGTCGCCGGGCGCGAGTGTCGACATCGCCCTCCGGCAAATGGCGGCCACGATGGCGTGTCATGCGGCGGTGAAGGCGAACGATCCGCTCACGCGCGAGAAGATGCAGTATCTGCTCGACGAGTTGCGGCGCACATCGCATTCGACTGTGTGCCCCCATGGCCGGCCGGTGGTGCTGCGGCTTACGCGGAGAGAAATCGAGCGAACGTTCGAACGGATTTGACAGGGGCTCACTGTCCTTTTTCGACTCGTAGCAGTTCCGCTGTGTCCATACGGCCCGGCCGGGCGAGCGGGAAGGGGGCGCCCGTCGAAGGGTTGCGCCACGCGTGGAGCGCGCCATCGCGCCACTCAGCCACGAGAGTGACGTCCTCAGAGCGCAACTCAAAGAAGGAGATGCGCAGGTCGTCGTCGGCGTCACCCTCACCGATGGTGTAGCTGCCGTTGTTGAGGAAGAGGCGGTCGCGCAAAGGCTGCGGAACCTTCACGAGGTCCGCGCCTTCCAATGTGACTCGGCGGTACAGCGTCAGCGTTCGCACCAGCTCGCCCGCCAACGCCAGTTGTCCGATACGTGCAGGTGCCTGAAAGGTGTGCGTGAATTCAGCGTCGGTTGATCCACCCGGGGCGCGGGGTCGCCATCGGGTCACGGGCGTGCTGTCGGTCCCAGTGAGCACAAACTCCGGAGAGGTGAGCCATTGGAAGTCTCCGGATGCCGTCCACTCGCCAGGAGCTCTGACGGCGTCCGGTGCCTTCAGTTCCCGCTCCAGGAGTTCGCGATCAAACGCGTCGACCTGACGATGCAGCGCGAGGACGCCTGGTCGTGTGTAGTTGTAGACCGGATCACTGACGGCCTCCTGAGCGTTCAACAGCCCGGTCACGACGACAAGTGTGCCGTCTGGCACCGTGACCGGTGCGTCAGGATTGATTCGCACAGCGTCCGACGCGAGGGCGGGTTGTGACGCTACGTCTGGCTTGAGGATAAAGAAGCGCACCACTCCGGCGGCCAGTAGGAGCATCGCGAGCGCGAGGAACCGACGGGGTGGAAAGTGCACCGCCGCTACCGTCGGACCGCGATGCCCTGGAGCTCAAAGCGCGCACCGAAGAGCAGCTTCCCTGATCCGATGAATGCCCGCGCGGGGAACTCCTTCTGGAAGTACTTCCGATACACGGTATTCCACGCGGCATAGTGCGCAACGTCGGAGCAGAACACCTGCACAAACACCAAATCCTCCATCGTCATTCCGGCCTTCTTGAGCGTGGCCTGGAACTGATCGAGCACCGCCGCGGCCTCGGCCTCGGCGGTGTCGGGCACGCGCTGCTGGTCATCCACGCCGATGTGCCCTGAGAGGTAGAGCGTGTTGCCGGTGAGCACGGCTCCGCTGAATGGCGGTAGCGTGGCATCGGCGGCCGTGCGTGGTTCGAAGTACTGCCGCACTGGCGCGTCCGATGACGCCTGCTCAACGGGTACAGACATGGTGCAGGCGGCGAACGAGACGGCAGCGATGACCACCGGCGCAACAAATACACTGCGGTGAATACTCATGTGGGGAACCCCTGGGCCGGGAGCATACCACCGGCCGTCCCGCATCCGGGCAGACGGTCTTGCAACCAGCGTCGTCACGTGCGATTGTTCGGCAGCGCCATGAACCCAACAAAAGTTGTCCGATCCCAAGTCGTGCGTCTGACCGATCTGCCGAACATCGGCCCGTCGATTGCCGAGGATCTCCGGCTGCTTGGGTATTCGACGCCACAGCAGCTGGCCGGGCAGGACCCGTATGAGATGTATGACCGGATCAACAGAATGACCCGCAAGGTCCATGACCCGTGCGTACTCGATGTGTTCATCTCCGTCACCCGGTTCATGGATGGCGAGAAGCCGCGACCCTGGTGGCACTACACCAAAGGCCGGAAAGCGAGGTTGGTTCGATGATGATTCGTCGCGCGCTGTTGCTGGTGCTGCTCGTCGCGGCCACCGGGTGCGGCCTGTTGCGCGTCAATATTCTCGGTCACGCGATGTCGCCCACGCTGCTGGACGGGGAGAGCGCGCTCGCGACGCGGCAGTTCGACACACTCGAGCGCGGAGAGATCGTGGCGTTCCGGTACCCGAAAGACGAGTCGAAGAGCTTTGTGAAGCGGATCGTCGGCATCCCCGGGGATCGGGTCGAGTCGAAGGCCGGCCGAATCCTGATCGACGGGACGGCGCTGACCGAATCGTATGTGGTGGACGCCAATCGATCGGGCGATACGTGGGGACCGGTGCTGTTGGGGGCCGATGAGTATTTCATGCTGGGAGACAATCGCAGCAACTCATCCGACTCCCGCCATTGGGGAGCCGTGCGGCGCGATGCGATTTGGGCCAAGTTGTTCGACTAGTCCCGGGCTGACGATGACTCCGAAGATGATGCTCGCTCATCAACTGGACCTGGCCTTCAGCAAGCGCTCGTGGCATGGTCCGAATCTCCTGGGATCGCTGCGGGGTGTGACCCCTGCGGAGGCCGTGTGGCGGCCGCAGCCGGATCGTCACAACGTCAATGAGCTCGTGCTGCATGCGGCCTACTGGAAGTACCGGGTCAGCCGGCTGATCACGGACAAGGACGTGCCCGCCTTCGAGCTCGACGGCTCGGACTTCTTCGAACGGCCGGTGGAACCGTCCCGG
>CAZLJG010000160.1:0-7263 GCA_964559545.1 uncultured Solibacteraceae bacterium
GGCGAAGTCGGACTCGCGGGCGAGATTCGGGCTACGTCACACGCCCCGCTCCGGCTGCGCGAAGCGGCCCAGATGGGATTCACGGCCGCGGTGCTCCCTGAAGGCAATCTTGGCGGTGTCGATCATCCCAAGGGTGTCGAATTGATCGGAGTGCGCACGGTGGGGGAAGCGCTCGAGGCGTTGATCGGCTGACCCTACTGCTTGCCGGGCGGATCAAACGTGTTCGCGGCGAGCACCGGATTAATCAGATAGGCGCTCATGATCCAGTTCGTGACAAGGATCCCCGAGGCCGTGTCTGACGGCACTTCCCGCGAAATCCTGTACGGCAGCATCAGGCCGTCACCCGCATCCTTGTAGTCGGCGTACACCATCGAATACTCGCCGCCCTCGCGCCGGATGTGGCGCTGATACGGCACGACGAGGCGGCGCGGGAAGTGCGTGGTGGCGTCGAAGATCAGGCGTCCAGCCGGTTCACCGCCGGCCGTCAGGGCGAAGGCCCATGAGCCGCGGTCCGGCCCGTCCGCAACGGCGCCGAGCGGGGTGATTGTGACTCCGGCGTCTTTGAGCCAGGTCGGCACGATGCCGGCCGCGTTGTTGATGAAGTTCTGGCGACCGGCGGCCGTGAGCGCCGCCTGGCGGACGGCTGGGTCGTCCGAGAGTCCGTCGCCGGCCAGCAGGGTGTTGCCGGCCCACCAGCCCACCGTGCCGTTGTACCCGATCAGCGTGCGGACCGGTTCCCCCTGTGTGGGATGCGGCATTTCGCGCTGTCGGTACCTGGCGGGCGGGGCCAACTCGAGCGTCAATCGACGGTTGCCCCGAATCGTCGGGTCCACCGAAATCCCTGTCGCACGGATGCTCTGCACCTTCCGCAGCGCATCACCCCCGGCGGCACGTTCATACTGCGCCCAGACGGGGTCGGGCGGCGCCTCTGTCGGCGTGGTGGTCCCGGGCTCCGGCGCAGGACCGCACGCGGACAGGGCGACGACGAGGGCGGCCAGGGTGGTGGAAAAGAGGCGACGCATGTACGGCTAGAATACTGCCATGCGTGGCTTCGTCCTCGTGCGCGGAATCTTCATCGGAGCGGTGGTCTATACCGCCATGCTGATTCAGCCTGCGGGTACCCACTTTCTCATCAACGGTGCACTCGGTCTGGTGGTGGCGCTGCTGATCGTGCTCGCCGAGATGCGCATGCGCGACACCTCGGTGACGCAGTTGCTGGGCGGCCTCATCGGCTTCGGCATCATGCTGATGGTGGCGCAGGCCATCAACAACGCGCTGTTCTGGGCGAACACCAGTGATACCCGCGTCCGCTTTCTGCACGGGCTTGTGGTCATTGTGTTGCCGTACCTCGGTCTGGTGTTCGGCGCGCGCAAGGGCGAGTGGCTCGAGCCTGCCAAACTTGTCAGCCTGTTCAAGGACGCCCGGGGCCACCGGCGGTACCGCATCCTCGACACCAGCGCGATCATCGATGGTCGTGTGGCCGAGGTGGCCGAAAGTGGTTTCCTCGATGGCACCCTCGTCGTGCCGCAGTTTGTGCTGAAGGAACTGCAGGCTGTGGCCGATGCGTCCGACGCGTTGAAGCGCAATCGCGGGCGGCGTGGTCTCGACATCCTGCATCGCATCCAGAAGATGTCCGGCGTGGAAGTCATCATCTCGGACGTGGATTTTCCAGGCATCAAGGAAGTGGACCTGAAGCTGATCGAGCTGGCCAAGACCCTCGACGGCAAACTCGTCACCAACGACTTCAATCTGCACAAGGTGGCGCAGTTGCGCGGCGTTGATGTGCTGAACATGAACGAGCTGACCAACTCGCTCAAGCCCGTTGTCCTGCCTGGCGAGGTGATGAACGTGTTCATCATCAAGGAAGGCAAGGAGTACAACCAGGGCGTGGCGTACCTCGATGACGGCACGATGGTGGTCGTGGACAACGCGCGCAAGAGCATCGGCAAGAACCTCGAGGTGGTGGTCACCAGCGTGTTGCAGACCACGGCCGGTCGCATGATCTTCGGTCGGCATCTGGATGCGGCGGCTGAGCCCGAGCCCATCCGACGACCGCGTCCGGCCGCCCAGGCGTGACCCTGCCTTCCTGGCAGTGGTGGCGCACCGTCTTCTTTTTGATTCCATTCCTCAGTCTGTACACGATCGTGTTCGGGCTGATGTCGATCGTGGCGAGCCTGGTTGAGCGGCGAGGGCACATCGCGCATCGGTGTGCGCGCGCCTGGGCGCGCCTGTTCCTCTGGACGGCCGGTGTGCGTGTGCGGGTGCATGGGGACTGGCCGGTCGACGGCCGCGCCAGCGCAGTGTACGTGTCGAATCATCAGAGCATCTTCGACATCCCGGTGGTCTTCGCCACCATTCCCGCGCAGTTGCGAATCCTGGCGAAGGCCATGTTGGGGGGCATCCCGTTTATCGGCTGGCACCTCCGCCTCGCGGGGCACGTGCTCGTTGACCGCGCCAACCCCGGGCCGTCGGTCGTGCGCAAGATGCAGCGCCTCATCAGGAACGGGTCGTCGCTGGTTGTGTTTCCCGAAGGCACCCGCAGCGATGACGGACAGGTTGGCCGATTCAAGCCGGGCGTGTTTGCGATTGCCGTGGATCGCCAACTCCCGATCATCCCGATCACCATCAGCGGGACTCGACAGATCATGCGCAAGGGGCATCTGACGGTGTTTCCCGGCGTGGTCACCGTCACCGTCCATGCCCCGATCAGCACGCGCGGCCTCACGCGTTCGGATGTCACCGCACTCGCGGCACGAGTTCGTGCGACGGTGGTTGGACCATGACCCATGAACGGTTCCACGTGGCCGTCGCCCCCGACCTGGCCGAGATCGTCCGTCCGGTGGCGGCCCGCGTGTCCCCAGTCGTTGTGGTCGCCCGCGACGTGCGCCTGGATCAACCGCTCAAGGACGCCGCCGCTCGCATGCGTGTGGTTGTGGAATCGGCCGACCGAACCGCCGCGGTGAGGACGATGTATAAGCGGCTTGGGATTGATCCCACAAAGACGCGGCCGTCGTCGGAGGCCCTGTTGCGGCGGGTGCGGAAGGGTGACGAACTTCCGCGCATCAACAGTCTGGTGGACGTGATCAACTGGTGTTCGCTGGAGACCCAGTTGTCGTTCGGGCTGTATGACGCGTCGAAGGTGGTCGGGGCCGTGACCATGCGCCGCGGTGTGGAGGGGGAGTCGTACGCCGGCATCCGCAAGGATGAGGTACACGTCGGCGGCCGACTGGTGCTCGCCGACGACCTGGGTCCCTTCGGCAATCCCACGTCCGACTCCGCCCGGACCGCCGTCACCGAAGCCACCACCGCCGCGCTCATCGTCATCTTCGTTCCGGCTCCGCTCGCTGACGTGAGCGATGACGCGCTCGCGCTGACGCTCTCGCGGGTCGAACCCGTACGAGGCTAAGATCCAGAGGATGTACGTCGCCGCGATTGTCGTAGCCGGGGGCCGGGGTGCCCGAGTGGGTGGTGCGGTGCCGAAGCAACTCCTGGAAGTTGGCGGCGAGTCGATCCTGCGGCGCAGTGTGCGCGCGTGTGATGCCCATCCGCTGGTGGCCGAGTTGGTCGTGGTCGTGCCGGCCGAGCTGGTCGCGACTGGCGACGCGTTGGTGGGTACCACCCGGGTGCCCTGCCGGGTGGTGGCAGGGGGCGCGCGGCGGCAGGATTCGGTGCGCGCCGGGTTTGAGGCGGTGTCGGGTGCCGCCGAGGTTGTGATCGTGCACGATGCGGCGCGGCCGTTTGTGACGCGCGAGGTGATCGATCGGGTGATCGCGTCTGCGGCGTCGGTCGGTGCGGCGGTACCGGCCATTCCGGTGGCCGACACGGTGAAGCGTGCGGCGGTGTCTGACGGCGCGCGAGTGGTGCTCAAGACGGTGCCGCGCGACGAGTTGTGGCTGGCGCAGACGCCGCAGGGATTCCGGCGTGATGTGCTCGCTCGCGCGGTGGCGGCTGGACAGAGTTCCGACGAAGCGACTGACGAAGCGCGGCTGGTGGAACTGGCCGGTGGCACCGTCGCGATCGTGGATGGTGATCGTCGCAACGTGAAGATCACGACGAGTGATGATGTGACGGAGGCGAGGCAGCGGATGACGAGCATGCGGGCAGGGACCGGGTACGACCTGCATCAGCTGGTGGCCGGGCGTCCACTGGTGCTGGCCGGTGTGGAGATTCCTTCGCCCAAGGGGCCGCTCGGGCATTCGGATGGTGATGTCGTGTGTCACGCGTTGACCGACGCGATACTGGGCGCGTCAGGCGCCGGCGATATCGGCCAGATGTTTCCGAACACCGATCCGCAGTGGAAAAACGCTGCGGGGCTTGATCTGCTCGCGCGCGCGCTTTCGGTGGTGCACGCCCGCGGGTGGGTGGTGGTGAATGCCGACGTCACGGTGATTCTCGAGACGCCGAAGCTGTCGCCGCATCTGACGCGGGTTCGTGAGGCGCTGGCTGCAGTGCTTGGTGTGGGAGTGGATGCGGTGACTGTCAAAGGCAAGACCAACGAAGGTGTGGATGCGGTTGGGCGTGGCGAAGCGGTCGCGTCACATGCCGTCGTGTTGCTGGGAGCGAGGGCGTGATGCGGTTGCGATTTGCGCCGAGTCCCACCGGCCTGCTGCATGTCGGGAATGCCAGGACGGCGTTGTTCAACTGGTTGCTCGCACGTGGGCAACAGGGGGCGTTTGTCCTGCGCATCGAAGACACGGACACCGAACGATCCACACGTGCGTCGGAAGATGGCATTCGCGCGGACCTTCAGTGGCTCGGGCTGAATTGGGATGAAGGCCCGGATGTCGGCGGGGCGTATCCGCCGTATCGCCAGTCGGAGCGGCTCGACGTGTACGCGAGATATGCGGAGACACTGCTCGACACCGGGCATGCGTACTGGTGTTTCTGTTCGGCGGAGCAGCTCGAGCAGGAGCGTGCGGCCGCGCTTGCGGCCGCCGCGCCGCCGAAGTACTCCGGCCGGTGTCGAGGGCTGGTGCGCGCCGAGGCCGAAGCGCGCCGCGCGGCTGGTGAAGCGGCCGCGCTTCGGTTTGTGATCCCGGCGGACCGCGACGTGACCTTTCACGATCTCGTGCGTGGTCCCGTCACGTTTCACACGTCGGTGATCGGTGACCCCGTCATCGTGCGTTCCGACGGCGGTCCTGCGTACAACTTTGCCGTCGTGGTTGACGATGCGTTGATGGAGATTACGCATGTCATTCGCGGCGAGGATCACATTTCGAACACGCCGCGGCAGGTGCTCATCTATGAAGCGCTCGGGCTGACACCGCCGGCGTTTGCGCATCTGTCGTTGGTCATGGGGCCCGATCACGCGCCGCTGTCAAAGCGGCATGGGGCGACCAGTGTGTCCGAGTTCCGCGCGCGTGGGTACTTGCCGGAGGCGCTGGTCAATTACCTCGCGCTCCTCGGCTGGTCGCCCGGTGACGGTGAAGAGTTGATGGCCATGGACGAAATGGCGCGCCGGTTCGACGTCGCGCGCGTCAGTCACAGTTCGGCGGTGTTTGATATCGACAAACTCGCCTGGATGAATCGCCAGTACATGAAGGCGTGTGATCCCGAGCGTCTGGTCGACCTGGCGATGCCGTGGTTCACAGCGCCGCGCGGCGTCGTGTCCGCCGTTCTGCCGTTGGCGGTCGGCGCGGTCGACCGCCTCGAGGAAATTCCCGACCGCGTGAAGTTTGTGCTCGACTGGAATCGTGACGAGGCGGCGCGTCTGGTCGCGGCTGAAGCGGACGGGCAGAAGGTGGTCGCGGCGTTTGGTGAGGCCATTGCCGAGCTTGGTCCCCTCACAAAGGAGTCTTTCCGCGCGGCAGCGACCAAGGCGCGCGAAGTGACAGGCATCAAGGGCAAGGCACTCTTCCATCCCATCCGTGTGGCGCTCACGGGTATGGAATCGGGCCCGGAACTTGACCTCGCGATTCCTGCAATCGATCAGGTCGCAGCACTGCTGGACGGAGTACCATCATGTGTTGTCCGTGTCCAGAGGCTCCGCGCCTAGGGCCCTTGGACCCTTTGGACCCCTTGGACCCGAACCCTGGACCCCGGACCCCGGACCTTTGATATGCCTCTGATCTACGGAATTAACTCAGTCTCCGAAGCTTTAAAAGCCCGTCGAGTGTCGCGGGTCATTCACGTGCGCGGAGCGGGGCCGCGGGTGGATGCCTTGCTCGCACGGGCCCACGAACTGCGGATTCAGACCGAGACCATCGACCGGCAGGCCATGGAGAAGTTGGCGCGTGGCGGCGTGCACCAGGGCGTGGCTGCGGACCTGCAGGCGCTGCCGGCGTACACGGTCGAGGAACTGGTGGATCAGGCGGAGGGGCCGCCGCTGCTCATGGTGCTCGACAGCGTCGAGGATCCCCAGAACGTCGGGGCTGTGCTTCGGTCGATCGACGCCGCCGGGGGCCATGGGGTCATCCGCCAGGCGCGGCATGCGGCGCCGCTTGATGGGGCCACGGCCAAGGCATCGGCTGGGGCGGTCCATCACGTCAAGATCGCGACGGTCGTCAACATCTCCAGGGCGATTGAAGAACTCAAGGAAAAGGGCGTCTGGACGGTGGGGCTGGCCGGCGAGGCCGACGAGGACTATGACGCCCTGGACTACACCCTGCCGACGGCCTTTGTGGTCGGGGCCGAGGGGGAGGGGATGCGGCGGCTGGTGCGGGAAACCTGCGACCGGCTGGTCAAGATTCCCATGGCCGGGCAGGTGGACAGCCTGAACGTGTCGGTCGCGGCCGGGGTGGTCTTGTTTGAGGCCGCGCGGCAACGTCGACACGGGACCCCAAAATAGGTCAGAATAAAGGGCTGCTGGTTGTCGGTCTGGCACGGACCGTGCTAGCATCTACGTTTTGTCTGGCTGGCGTAGCTCAGTCCGGTAGAGCAGCTGATTTGTAATCAGCTGGTCGGGGGTTCAAATCCCTTCGCCAGCTCCATTTTTGCGAAGGGGACGACGGCAGGCGGGAGACATTCTGGCGAGGTAGCGAAGCGGTCAAACGCAGCAGACTGTAAATCTGTCGGCCATGCGCCTTCGAAGGTTCGAATCCTTCCCTCGCCACCAGCCTCCGCTGGGCGCTCGCTGCGCTCGCAGCTTCGGCTGGGCTTCGCCCACGACGAAGTGGCGACGTGGGGTTGGAAGATTGGGTGTGCGGCGACGAGCGGCGAGGAATTGAGTGACAACAGGGCTTGCCCCGCCGAAGTTGCGAGCGAAGCGAGCGGTAACGTAGGCGGGAGTAACTCAGTGGTAGAGTCACAGCCTTCCAAGCTGTT
>CAZLJG010000161.1:0-4037 GCA_964559545.1 uncultured Solibacteraceae bacterium
CCGACGAACCACGCGTCCTTGTAGTCGTTGGTCGTGCCGGTCTTGCCGCCGGCCGGAAGGGTGAACCCTTCGGCGCGCGCGCGGGATCCGGTGCCGCGATTGACGACATCCGCGAGCATGTCCGCCATCAGGAACGCGGTGGATTCCGAGATCGCGCGATGGGATTCACCGGCGTCCTGCCACAACACGCGGCCGTCGCGATCTTCGACGCGCCGAATGAACATCGGGGGATGCACGATGCCCCCATTGGCAAAGGCCGAGTAGGCGTTGGTCATTGACAGCAGGTTGACTTCGCCCGACCCGAGCACAAGGGACGGCACCGCCGGTGGCGTGTTCAATCCGAGGTCTTGCGCGTAGCGCACCGCGCTTGGAATCCCAACGTTGGTCAGCACCCGCACAGCCGCACGGTTGTTCGACACCCGCAGCGCCTCCCTCATCGTCATCTCTTCCGCGTCATCGGTGCTGGAGACCTTGGGCCTCCAGGCGCCCCCGGGAATGCGCGTCGTGGCGCTGAGATCGGTGAGGAGTGTCGACGGACTGGCGCCTGCCTCAATCGCGGCGGCGAAGACGAACGGTTTGTACGCGGAGCCGGCCTGCCGCTGGGCATCGATCGCCCGATCAAACGTGCTGTCGTCGAAATCGCGTCCACCGACAAGCGCGCGTACATGCCCGTTGCGTGGATCGATGGCGACAAACGCGCCCTGCAGATACGCGGGAGCCTCCGTGGGGCCGGAGAATCCGCGGCGATTCTCGATGGCCGCAAGGCCGGTGGTCAGGGCGCGTTCGGCGGCGCGTTGCATGGCGGGGTCCACCGTGGTGTACACACGAAGCCCGCCGTTCCAGACCATGTCTTCGCCGAAGCGCTCGGCCAGTTCCAGCGCAACACGATTGCGGAAGTATTCGCCGAACCGCGGCTGCCCGAGTTCGCGGCGCAAGTTGACCTTCGCCTTGTCGGCGCGCTCGGCTTCCTGCGCGGTGATCGCCTCAACAGCCCGCATGCGGGCCAGCACCACGGAGCGACGGGCGAGTGCCTTCTTCAGATTGGCTGGCGGCGCGTACGCCGACGGCGCCTGAATCAGTCCCACAAGCAGGGCCGCCTCGTCGAGTGTGACGGCTGACGCCTTCTTGCCGAAGTAGCCCTGTGCCGCGGCTTCAATCCCGTAGAACCCGCGACCAAAGTAGATGCGATTGAGATACATCTCGAGGATTTCATCCTTCGAGAAGGCCCATTCCAGCCGGACGGCGAGCACCATCTCGCGCGCTTTGCGCCAGAAGGACTTCTGGTCCGTCAGGAAGGTCTTGCGCGCGAGCTGCTGCGTGATGGTCGAGCCGCCCTGCGCCAGTTCGCCCTGTTTCACGTTGGCGACGGCGGCGCCCATGATGCGCCACACGTCGATGCCGCCGTGCGAATAAAACCGCTCGTCTTCCACGGCCAGTACCGCGCGGATGATGTGCGGCGAAATGTCCTTCAACGCCACGGTCGTGCGGTGTTCCTTGAAGATGCTGAACACCGGGCGATCGCGCAGGTCGTACACGAGGGTGGACACCGGCATCTCGGCTGCCGACCGGATGCCGCCCGGCCCTGGCACCACAAAAAACAGGTTGATGCCAACGACGGTCACAACGGCCGTCGCCGCCCACGCCGGCCACGCCCATCGTCCCATCCGCTGATGCAGGGAGCGCACCCGGTGCCCAAATTCAGACAAACGGTCTCGAATCGCCATCAAGAGCGATAACTCTTCAAGGTTTGTTCCAGATTCGCCGGGCCGTAGAAACGGCCCTCGTCCGCAGTCCGCTGGTCCGCAGTCCAAGGGTTACACAGTCAGAAGTACCGGACCTCTGGACCTCTGGACCCCTGGACTCCTGGACCCCTCAGGGTCTGTGCACTTTGAGCTTGACCCGGTAATCCGACTGCCGAATCGGCGGCAGCGAGGCAAACGGATACGGGGACAGTTCTTCCACTTCGATTTCGTATCCCCGGATTTCGGTTTCCTGGTTCATCGGGTTGAGCAGCTGCAGTTCGAACGCGCGCCGGGTGGCGGCGACCGAGGCCTCCAACGCGATGTACGCATCCCCGGCCTGGATGCAGATGGCATCGCCGGGGCACCGGGTGTCGATGGTGACGCCGATAAATTTCACGGTCAACGCCCCGACGCCGCTGGTCTGTCCAGGGGCAAGGGTCAACGTGGCTTCAACCGGAGCCGTGGGAGCAGTAGTGCACGCCGCAGCCGTGGCTGCGACCAACAGAGTGAACACGAAAGTAGACAAACGACGCATATACCCGCTCTATCTAGCAGGGTTCATGCCAACCCGCCCATCCGCTCATCTACTTGTAGCTGTCTTTGAGCGTCACAGTTCGGTTGAAGACGGGCTTGCCTGAAGTCGTGTCCGGATCCGCGCAGAAGTAACCGGTTCGTTCGAACTGGAAGCGGGCGCCGGCCTCGACGGTGGCAAGTGACGGTTCGAGTTTGCAGCCGGTGCGCACTTCAAGCGCTCCCGGATTGATCTGCGTGAGGAAGTCCGCATCGCCGGTGCCCGGTGACTCGACGGTGAAGAGGCGATCGTAGAGACGGACCTCTGCGTCCACCGCGTGCGCGGCGGAGACCCAGTGCAGTGTGCCCTTCACCTTGCGGCCGTCCGGTGCATCGCCGCCGCGGGTGGCCGGGTCGTAGGTGCAGTGCAGTTCGGTGATCGTGCCCGTCGCGTCCTTCACGACGCTCGTGCATGTCACGAAGTACGCGTTGCGCAGGCGCACTTCGCGCCCCGGCGCAAGCCGGAAGAACTTCTTCTCGGGCACTTCCATGAAATCATCGCGCTCGATGTAGATCTCCCGACTGAACGGCACGTTCCGGCTGCCGAGCTCCGGGCGATCCGGGTGGTTCGCCACCGTGAACATCTCCGTCTGATCCGCCGGATAGTTGTCGATCACCACTTTCAGCGGCGCGAGTACCGCCATGGCGCGTGGCGCGCGCGCGTTGAGGTCCTCGCGCACACAGAATTCGAGCAAACCGACATCGATGAGGTTCTCGCGTTTGGCGACGCCGATTTCGTCGCAGAAGCGGCGCAGGGCTTCCGGCGTGAATCCGCGGCGACGGACGCCCGACAACGTCGGCATGCGCGGGTCATCCCATCCGCTGACGTGTTTTTCGTTCACGAGTTGGAGCAGCTTGCGTTTGCTCATCACCGTGTACGTCAAATTGAGCCGCGCGAATTCGATCTGTCGTGGCTGCGACGGCAGGCCCGTCACATTGGCGATCAGCCAGTCATACAGCGGGCGGTGTTCCTCGAACTCGAGTGTGCAGAGCGAGTGGGTGATCCGTTCGAACGCATCCGACAGCGGATGCGCATAGTCGTACATCGGATACAGGCACCACGCGTCCCCGGTGCGATGGTGATGCGCGCGGCGCACGCGATACAACACCGGATCGCGCATCGTGATGTTCGGCGAGGCCATGTCGATCTTCGCGCGCAGGACGTGCGCGCCGTCAGGAAATTCCCCTGCGCGCATGCGGGAAAACAGATCGAGGTTTTCGTCCACCGGTCGCGCGCGGTAGGGACTTTCCCGGCCCGGCTCCGTCAGGGTGCCGCGATGGGCCCGAATCTCGTCAGCGGTCAGGCTGTCCACGTAGGCCTTGCCATCGCGAATCAACTGCACGGCGCACGCGTAGAGGCGCTCGAAGTAGTCTGAGGCGTAATACAGCCGATCGTCCCAGGTGAACCCGAGCCACTGCACGTCCTCCTGAATCGCGCGCACGTATTCGACGTCCTCGGTCACCGGGTTTGTATCGTCAAACCGGAGGTTGCACGTGCCGCCGAAGTCGCGCGCCACGCCGAAATTCAGACAGATCGATTTCGCGTGTCCGAGATGTAGGTATCCGTTGGGTTCCGGGGGGAATCGCGTGGCCACCCGGCCCTGATGCCGATCAGCGGCCAGGTCGGTGGTGACGATCTCGCGGATGAAATCGAGGCGGGGAGCCTCGGTCTTGGCGTCCATATCTGATTGTAGACTGCGATCATGCTCACCCCAACGATTCGCG
>CAZLJG010000161.1:4137-7250 GCA_964559545.1 uncultured Solibacteraceae bacterium
CTCGGCAATCCGTTTACGATGGCCGCCGGCGAGACCGTGGCGACTTTTGTGCGCATCGGAAACGCGTTGCCTATTCTGGTCGCGCCGCAGCCGTGGGACCTGGCGATTGGTGTATCCGGCACGTGGCGTGACGGCAGCGACGGGGTAGCCCCTGGTGGCGGCGTTGGCGTCGGGTATCGCCAGGGACGACTGACACCGTTTGTGGAGCTGACCGGCACACGGCGCGATGGACACAACGACTGGCGAGCGGCTGGCGGACTTCGCCTCTGGTTGAAGGAATGGGCCACCACCGCGCTTTATGCGCACGGGGGCGTCGGCGTGCTGATTCGCAACAGCGAGGCCGGTGCGGCTCTCACCGCCGGCCTTGGCGTCGAGTGGCGAACCGCCGGGCGCGTCGCATTCCGCGTGCAGGGTGACCTCACGCGCGATCGCGCGGATGGTGTGACGGCCACGGGTACCCGCGTCTCTGTCTGGGCTGTCGTTCGCTGATTCCGGCCTACCTCGAGCTACGAATCGCGTCGAGGGGCTTCCTCGAAATATCCGGCACGGTCGCGTCATCGGCTGGGTAGCCCACGACCAGCAGCAGGAACGGCCGTTCGCGCGCGGGCCGGTTGAGAATCTCGTTGAGGAAACCCATCGGGCTTGGCGTGTGCGTCAGTGACGCGAGGCCGGCATGGTGGATCGCGGCCACGAGCAGACCAGTGGCGATGCCCACCGACTCAGTCGCGTAGTAGTGCTTCACCTTGGTGCCGTCGGCGTGTTCGCCGTAGGCCTCCGCAAAGATCGCGATGAGCGCGGGCGCCGTCTCGAGAAACGGCTTGTTCGCGTCGGTGCCGAGCGGTTCGAGCGCCGCGAGCCACTCCGGCGTCGCGCGCGTTTCGTAGAACTCGCGTTCCTCCGCTTCGGCCGCCGTGCGAATGCGTGCCTTCGTGGCCGGGTCGGTGATGACCACAAAATGCCAGGGCTGCAAGTTGGCCCCGCTCGGGGCGGTGCCGGCCGCTCGGATGCAGTCGTCAAGCACGCCGTCAGGAATCGGCCGCGGCGAAAAGTCGCGGACGGTCCGGCGCCGGTGCAGGTCGGCCGCAAAGGCGCGTGCGCGGGCCTGCATGTCGTCTGGCGAGTACTCGCGGTAAGCGGAAAGAGGGACCAGTCGCGCAGGCATCGTGGGAGCCATTATCGTAAGCTGTGCCGATGCCGAGCCGACGCGCGTTTCTCAAGGACGCTGCCCTTGTAGGGGCGGCCTCAATTGCTGTGCCGGCTACGGCGCTGGCGGGTGCCATCCCCGCCCCTGTGCGTCGCGAGTGGGAGCCCCTTCAGCCGCCCTCCGGATCACCCCAGGACACGGCGCGCGACGAAGCCTACTGGCGGCAAGTGGCCGATCGGTATCGTGTCACCGACAACGTGACCAACATGGAGGCGGGGTATTTCGGATTGATGGCCGGTCCCGTGCTTGAGGCCTACCATCGCAACGTGGATCGCGCCAATCGCGACAGTTCCATGTTCGCCCGTCGCGAGTTTCCGGCCCTGTCGGAACAGGTGCGAGCCCAGACCGCGGCGTTCCTCGGCACCACAGCGAACGAAATCACCTTCTCGCGGAATGCCACCGAAGCGCTGCAGGCGCTGATCGGGCAGTACAACGGCGTCAAGGCCGGCGACACCATCGTGTACGCCGACCTGGACTACAACGCCATGCAATTCGCGATGAACGCACTCGCCGCGCGCACCGGCGCCACGCGGGTGACGTTCGACATTCCCGAACCGGCGACAAGGCAGTCGGTCATTGACGCCTATCGCCGAGTGCTCGACGCCCACCCGAAGACCCGGGTGTTGCTCGTGACCCACTGCAACAACAAGACCGGCCTCGTGTTGCCGGTGAAGGAGATCGTCGCAATCGCGCGACCCCGCGGCATCGATGTCATCGTGGACGCCGCGCATTCCTTCGGACAGGTGCCGCTGACGATGGCGGATCTGGATGCGGATTATGTGGGTCTCAACCTCCACAAGTGGGTCGGCGCGCCCGTGGGTGTGGGTGTGATGTACATCCGGCAAGGTCGGCTCGCGGCGATCGATCGCGCGCATGGTGATCCTGGATCCGTGCAGAGCATCGACAGCCGGTTGCACACCGGCACGATGAACTTCGCGGCCATCCTGACGATTCCAGACGCGCTGGCGTTTCAGGCCTCGATTGGCGTCGCGCACAAGGCTGCTCGTCTGCGGTATCTGCGCGATCGGTGGGTGGGTGCGGTGCGCGCCATTCCGGGCGTGAACGTCCTGACGCCTGATGAACCCGGCATGGTCGGAGCCATCACCGGCTTCCGTCTGCACGGTCGTGGCACACGCGAGGCGAATGTGGCGATCACGCGCGCCCTGCTGGATGAGTTCAAGATCTTCACGCACTGGCGCACCGGGTTGGCCAAGGGTGATTGTGTGCGGGTCACGCCCACGCTCTATAACGGCGCGGCCGACGCCGACCGGCTGGCGGCGGCGATCCGGACACTGGCGTCGAGACTCGCGTGAGCCAGACGGAAGTATCACTCCAGGGCGCGTCCCCGTCCGGGTTGTACGGCGCAAACCAGAACGCCTGCCACCCCTCGTAGGGGGGATGTGTCTGCCAGGCTGGACCGTTTTCGGTCCCCCCGCCGATAAGAATGTCCACGGACGTGCCGTCGTTGAACAACACGATGTCGATCGAGGCATCCTCACACCGACGGCCACCCGTCTTGCGTTCCAACCCGGCGCCGCGGTCGCGGAAGTTCCACGCGACGCGTTTGGTCACTTCAAACGCGCCACAATCCCCGAGGATGCTGATGCCGCGCGCCTGCAGGTCTGCGACGACAAATGCCACCATCGCCGTGCCTTCGGCCGACGACGGCATGCCGGTGCCCTGCGGTGGTGGTGGGGTGCTCGGTGGTGGCGTTGACGGCGGTGGTGTGGCGGTGGGCATCGGCGTCACGAAGGCATGCGTGTCGGACCAGGGGCCTGTGGTGGTCGCCTCCCGTGCGCGCACACGCCAGTAGTAGGTGCGGTTCTGTTCAAGCTGCACGTTCAGCGTGACCTGCGTGGATGAGGACTGTTCTCCCGAGGTGAGGACAAACACGATCCCCGAAAAAGAC
>CAZLJG010000162.1:0-7250 GCA_964559545.1 uncultured Solibacteraceae bacterium
GTGGTGATGGGTTCAGGTTCGGCACGCGGCGTGACGAGGACATCGCCGTGCCAGTGCCGCGCGATGACCCCAAGCATCCGGGCGCCTCCATCCAGATTGCCGCTGTGCACATTCGGCGGCAGCTTCGGCCAGTGGCCGGTCTGCGCCATCCACGCGACGAGGTCGTAGCCGGTCGGCGTGTGCGGACAGTGGCGCTGGCCGGTGTGCTTCAGATGCTCCCCGCGATGAATGCAGTCGGGACACCATCCGAGGTCATAGTCCAGCGAGACTTCGTGCACCACCTGCGCGGTCAGCAGACGCTGCGCGCTCGCCACCGTTGTGACGCGCAACCACCCGGGTGGGGCAGGCCGGCTGTCGTCGAGCCACAGTTTGACGGTACGCTGAATCGCGTCCTGGTGGGAGAGCACGAGGTCCACCAGAGCGGTTTCATCACGCTGCTGCAGGATCTCGATGTCGAGTTCACGGCCGAGTCGCAGTGGCGGCAGATCAGGGAACGCCGTATCGGCGCTCCACACATCACGGATGCGCCCGCGCCAGTCACACGTCTGACAGCGGAACCACCGCGTGCGGCTCCACCACGCCTGCAGCTGCTCAAACCACGTGTGGGCGCGCGACGGCCGCAGATGCGAAAACCCGCACCGTGGACAGACACGTACACTCACGCGTCAACCCTCAATCCTCACTCCACAATTACTTGACCTCGCCCCTCGCCCAGTCCCAGCCTTCGAGGCCTTTGTCGTTGACGGCCTTGACGGCGATGCGGGTGCCGGCCGGCACCGCTGGAAGAGTGGCGGTGGGTGTGCGCACGGTGATGCGGGTGCGCATCGGATCGGTCGCCGGACCATAGGCCACGATGTAGGAGGTCACTCCGGTTTCTGGGCTCGCGTCCCATGTGAGCGTGACGCCGTTGCCGGCGCGTGTGGCCACGAGGTTGTTCAGGCGCGACGGACTCGACGCGAGATACATGATGGTCGCGGCGGTGACCTTCGCAGTTTCGGTCACCTGGCGCTGGTTGATCGTGTCGAGGTAGTCGGTCGGCTGGTGATAGTGCGGATTCGCCAGAATCGGGTACGACCCGATCCCGCCGACGATGTCACCCCACGCCTCGTAGAACGCGGCGGCGTCGGTGCCGCGGTAGTACTTCGTGTCATAGAGCACGATGTCGGTGAAGAGGAACGCCGCTGCGTGCTGGATGTCACGGATGCCGGCGTTGGAATACCGGATCGTGTTGTTCAGTTGGGGACCTTCGCCGGCCCACCCGATCATGTCGTTGTTCAACGCGCCGACAATCCGCACTTTGTTCGCCGCCGCCTGCCGCACAAACTCTCGGCTGCCGAGCAACCCCGCCTCTTCACCGGTCAGCGACGCGAAGATGATGGTCGCCGGCATCGGCGTCTTCGACAGCAGGCGCGCGGCTTCGAGCAACGCCGTCGTCCCCGACGTGTCATCGTCGGCACCCGGGCCCACGGCGACCGAGTCGAAGTGGCTGGAGATCACGTAGACCAGCTCGGGGTTCACCGTGCCGCGCAGCGTCGCGAGCACGTTGGCCGTGCGTCCGCCGAGGGCGTTGGCCTGATTAAACCACTGCTGCTCCGGCTGATACCCGAACGACGCATACGCGTTCGTCAGATATTCGATCGCCTTGGCGTTTCCCGGCTGGGAGATGTGCTTGGAGTCGAAGGCGAAGAGCTCTTTCGCATGGTCGAACACGCGGCTGACCGATGCGTCCGCCAACGTCTGGCGCACACGGGGGGCCAAGGGCTGGAACATCGCGGTGGTGCGCGTTCGGAGTTCGGTTTCGTGGGCAAGTTGTGCCGTCAGCCGGGTGATGAGTTCCGCCGGCGTGACCGTGCGCGTCAGGTCGGTGATGTAGATGCCACGTTCCGGAGACACCGTGTCGCCGTCGTAGTCGGCGACCGTCATCACATAGCGGCCGTCCGCGGACGCCTGCCAGATGTATTCGGGCACCACGGTGCGGATGGTGTTGTTGTGCAGCAGGCGGCGCCGCGTACCCGTCGTGAGGTCGTACACCTGACTGCGTCGATGCCGCGCTTCACCCATCATGCCGATCAGCGTGGTGTTGGTCAGAAACCGCGGCAGCAGATCGTGCTGGATATCGCGCGTGACCCGCGTGTGCGTGGTGCCACGCGAGATGTAGATCTCCCAATCCGAGAACTGCATCCACTGGTACGCCACGGCCGTGCCGTCCGGAGACAGGGACGGGGCTTCCAACCGCTCGCGGCCGCTGCGCACCACCGTGACCGCGTCAGTCAGGGTGGGCGACGTGTGCAGCGTGTACGCGTCGGCGCTGCGGGTAACCCAGGCGATGGTCTGGCCGTTGGCCGACATCGTGGCGCCCGTGCCCGGAATGGTGCGCGTCGCACCCGTAGAGAGGTTCAGCACGGAGAAGGTCGCCGTGGTGCCGCCGCCGGCGCCGCCTGCGCGTCCACCGCCGCCCGCGCCTCGACCACCGCCGGCCGGAGCCGCCCCCGGAGCCCGGAAGGTCGGCGCCCCGCCGTTGATGTAGAGCAGTGCCGCCCCTGATGGATCAACAGCGGCCAGCGTCTTGAAGCCCGGCTCGCTCGTGAGCCGTTCGGCCACATCGCCCTGCCGTGTCCGATAGATGTCGGAGCGGGAGAGGTCACTCGGATCCGCGCCGACAAACAGGACCTGCCGACCGTCAGCCGCAAACTGCGGTGCGGTCTTCAGCAGCGATCCCGTGTTGTGCACGACCTCCGCTCCGGAGCTCAGGTCGCGCGATACGAGTGCGCCATCAGGCTGCCGGATCCAGGCGGCGTGGGTGCCGCTCGCGTTGATCACCACACCGGTGCCGCGCACCTCGGCGACCAGCGCACCACCGGCGGTGGCGCGAACGATGCGCGTACTCGCGTCTGCGGCCGCGCCCACTTCATACGTGACGAATTGACCCGAGGGTGACAGCTTCGGCACCCGGCCGTCCGCCACGATTTCAGTGGACGGATACCACTCGCCCGTCAGCAGCGCGATGCGCTCGAGATAGTCCGCCGCAGCCGGCGATCGGAGGATCGTCAGCAGACGCGGGAGCGCCTCGTGATACCGGCCCGCCTCCCAGAGTTCGGTTGCGGCGCGGTACTCAGCGGCCGGCCCGGCCTGGGCCGAGAGCCGGGACGCGCCGGATGCGCTCACAAGGAGGACGAGGGCTGCCGTGAGGAATGAGAGACGGGAGAGTCGTGCCATGGACGACATGATAGGACATACTGGGAGGGACGGAAGGTGCAGACATGACCCCGAAAGTGCTCAGCGCAATCAACCAGCAGGTGGCCGCGGAATTCTCCGCGTCGTTTTCCTATTTGGCGATGGCCGCCTGGTGTGAACACCACCAGTTCACGGGCGCCGGTCATTGGTTCCGGTTGCAGAGTCAGGAAGAACACGGGCACGCGATGAAGTTGTTCAACTTCCTGATCGCCCGGCACCACCCCGTGGCGCTGGGAGACATCGCCGAACCACGCGCCACATTTGGTTCCCTCCTTGAAGTCTTTGAGGCCGCGCAGGCCCAGGAGAAGGTGGTGAGCCAGCAGATCGACGCCCTCTACGAGATGGCGTTCAACGAAAAGGTCTTTGCGGCGATGGCCGAGCTGCAGTGGTTTATCACCGAGCAGGTCGAAGAGGAAAAAAACGTCCGCGACATCGTCGCCAAACTGCGGATGGTCAAGGACGACCCGTCGTCGATTCTGGATCTCGATCGGGAATTGGGCGCCCGGGCCGCCGAACCCACGTCAGCGGCGTAAGCCGGCTCAGGCCGAGCGAAGGGCCGCGCGGGCGGCGTCGAGGGACGGGTAGGTTTCGAAGATGCCTTCCAGCCCGGCGAGCTTGAGCAGCGCCGTGATGCGCTGGGTTGGGCAAATCAGCACAAGCCGGCCGTTCTGCCGCGACACGGTGATGTGGGCCGCGATCAGCTCGCCGAGGCGTGTGCTGTCGATGTACGGCACCTGGGAGAGATCAAGCGCCACCGCGCGCGCGCCGTCGGTGATCGCCTGCGCGGCCGCCGCCTTCAGGCGGCCCGGGGTGTCGTTCACCGTCAGCCGGCCCACCAGCGCCAGCACCGCAATCCCATCATCGAGCCGCCGGGTAATCTCCATAAAACGCCGCCTCAATTCTAAGCGCAGATTCCCGATTCCCGGGGCCGGATGTAAGATGTCCCAATGTCTTCCATCGCTTCGCTCAGTGCAGTACGCCGCGTGCCCGCGGCCATCAATGAACCCGTCAAGTCCTATGCGCCCGGCTCCCCGGAAACGGTGGCCCTGAAGGCGCGTCTGGCCTCCATGGCCGCCGAGCGCGTCGACATCCCGATCATCATCGGCGGCAAGGAAATTCGCACCGGCAAGACCGGGACGGCGGTGATGCCGTTTGACCACGGCCATGTGCTGGCCGATTACCACATGGCGTCTCCGGAGCACGTGCAGCAGGCGATCGACGCCGCGCTCTCGGCCCGCCGTGAGTGGGCCAGCTGGCCCTGGGAGGATCGCGCTGCCGTCATCCTGAAGGCCGCGGAGTTGCTGGCGACCACCTACAACGCCACGCTGAACGCGGCGACGATGCTGGGTCAGGCGAAGACGGTGTATCAGGCCGAGATCGATGCGGCGTGTGAGTTGATCGACTTCTGGCGCTTCAATGCCCAGTATGCGCAGGAGATTTACGGCGAGCAGCCGGCGAACGGCCCCGGCGTGTGGAACCAGCTCGAATACCGCGCGCTGGAAGGGTTCATCTACGCCGTGTCACCGTTTAACTTCACCGCCATTGGCGGCAACCTGTCGAGCGCGCCCGCGCTGATGGGGAACACGGCGGTCTGGAAGCCGGCATCCACCGCGGTGTTGAGCGGCTACTACGTCATGAAGATCTTTGAGGCGGCGGGCCTCCCGCCCGGCGTCATCAATTTTGTGCCGGGCAGTGCCGGCGCGATCAGTGACGTCGTGCTGAACTCGCCCGACCTGGCGGGCATCCACTTCACCGGCAGCACGGAAGTGTTCCAGGGCATGTGGAAAACCGTGGGCCAGAACATCAGCCGGTACAAGACGTACCCGCGGCTGGTGGGCGAGACCGGCGGCAAGGACTTCATCATCGCGCACCCGTCGGCCGATCCGCAGGCGGTGGCCGTGGCGATCGTGCGCGGCGGCTTTGAATACCAGGGCCAGAAGTGCTCGGCCGCGAGCCGTGTCTACGTGCCGCAGTCGTTGTGGAGCGAAGTGCGCGACCGGACGATCGCGATGATGCGCGAGATCAAGATGGGCGACCCGCGCGACTTCCGGAACTTCATGAGCGCCGTCATCGACAAGAAGGCGTTTGATCGAATCAGCGCGTACATCGCCGACGCCAAGAAGGGCGCGAAGGTTCTGCAGGGTGGCGGGTGTGACGCGTCGAAGGGCTACTTCATCGAGCCGACGCTGGTGGAAACCAACGACCCGTCGTACCGCCTGCTGTGCGAAGAAATCTTCGGACCGGTGGTCACGACGTATGTGTACCCGGACGCCAAGTGGCACGAGACACTCGACATTCTCGACCGCACCTCGCCGTATGCCCTCACGGGCGCGGTGTTTGCGCGCGAGCGCTCCGCGGTTCGTGAGGCGACCAGTGCGCTGCGGAACGCCGCAGGCAACTTCTATATCAACGACAAGCCCACGGGCGCCGTGGTCGGGCAGCAGCCGTTTGGCGGCGCGCGGGCATCAGGTACCAACGACAAGGCCGGTTCAAAGTCGAACCTGACCCGGTGGGTGAGCACCCGAACGATCAAAGAAACGTTCGTCTCCGCGACCGACTACAAGTACCCGTTCATGGCCGGCGAATAACCGGCGACAGTTCCGCTCGACTCCAGCGCGTGATGAGCGCGCTGGAGTCGGCGAGATGCCGCAACACCAGATCGACCATCCCCGGGTCGTTCGTCACCCGCAACACACTCCCCGCCGCTTCAACCGATCGATACCAGGTGCGCAGTCCGCGCCCGCTGTACGCGGACCAGTTCGCGAACACGTGCGCGGCAAGAAATCGTCCAGCCACCGCGTCAGATACCTCCGGAGCACGTGTGGTCACGGCACGTTCGGCCTCCGCCTGCCAGTCCGATGGCACCGCCGCGAGGATCTCTGCCACATGTGTCGCGAGGGTGTCGTTGTCGGGATCCCAGTCGGCCACATCGCTGACGGCTGCCAGATCAAACGCGCGTTGCACCACGTCGCGCAACGGGGCAGTGCCGGGGCGCCACCCATGCAGATGTTCCACCGCGACGGCCAGCCGTGGCAGTGCGCGTCGAGGTGCGTCATCGACCAGCTGGACCGCGAGCGCCTCAATCAGCCACCACGCGTCCCACTCAAGCAGGCATCGCGGATGCAGGAGCGGCGGCAAGCCCGTGGTCGCGTCAAGACCGACGTATTCCTCGTGGGGAGGGAACGCCAAAGCGCGGTCAACAATCGTGACTGGCCCGGTGGCGGTGTCGAGCAGGGCGCGAGCCGTCGGACAGTAGTGCGAGAGCGTGACTGACACGCCGCGAGGATCGGTGACCGACTGTCGCGGAAACTGCCGACACGCCAGCGGCAGAGCCTCATGTCCGGCCGCGCGCTGGATGCGGCATCCGCCCGCAGGATGGGTGTCATGAAACACACATCTCCCGTGGTCGCGGCCCAGCAGAGCCGGGCCGTCCGGGACGTGTGTGACCGCAGCGGTCGCTGACGTGGGCGCGACAAGGCCGCGGGCGATCAGGTCGTCGAGTCGCGTGAGCTGGGATGGCTCAATGGGTATGGGCCAGTTGGACGTGCAACAGCGCCCGGCGTGTTGGCAGCCGTACTGCGCGTGCATGGACAACACGCGGACGGCCTCCGGGCGGTGACGCACGGAATCAGCGGTCACCGGTGATCGGCCGCAGCAGGGATTGCAGCAGGTTCAGCCGCCACGCCCCATCGTCAGGATTGTGATACGCGAGCGCGCGTTCGGCAGGGGTGAGATCACGACGATGCCGCGCCGGCTCGAAGCTGGTGCCCTCGTGCCATTCGTTGAAGGTGTTGACGTAGGTCAGGAAAAATCCCGTGCGCGCATTAAACTGCCCCGGGTCCGCCTGCAACCGCATCGTCTCATACATCGATTCAATGATCCGGGCGCGTGAGGCCTGCTCAGCGGCGAGTCGCGATGCGTCGGACGTCCAGTTCACCGTCCCGACCGGCGGCTCGAAGGGTAACGGCACGTCGCACTCACCACGGGGGATGACGGGCAGGTAGCCGTCAAAGCCG
>CAZLJG010000163.1:0-7245 GCA_964559545.1 uncultured Solibacteraceae bacterium
GACCTCACTTTTTATTCTGGCGTTCGCTGCCCGGCAGGTGCCGGTGGCTGTTGGTGTGCTCATCGTCGTTGGGGCCGCCCTGTTTCTGGGAGGCGCCGTGAGTGCGCTGATCGGGTCGGGGATCCGCCACCTGCGTGGTCGCGCGCGGCTGGCTGCGCTGGTCCTTGCCGTCCCGAATCTGCTGCTGGTACCGTTCGGGTCGGCGCTGGCCGTCTACACGTTCTGGGTGCTGCTCAACAATGATGCGCGCCAGGTCTTCGGCCACGCGCCTCGATTGGCTCCACAATGAAACGGGATCCGAAACTCTGGGCCGCGCTGGCCTACACGCTGGGCCTCATCAGCGGCATCGTGGTGCTGCTGGTCACGCGGGATGAACACGACGACCAGTACGTGCGATTCCACGCGATGCAGTCCGTGCTGACCTTCACCGCCATCGCGCTGATTTACATCCTGCTGCCCACCATCCCGATCATCGGGGACATCGGGGCCGTCCGCGGCCTCTACACCATGGCGGTGTTCTGCCTGTGGGTGCTGCTGATTGTGAAAGCGGTGTCGGGGGAGGCCTACCGTCTGCCCTACGTCGGAGATCTCGCACACACCATGTCGAGCAAGTAGAATCGATTCATGGCTGTGTCCGAGTCGTCCGTCCTGGAAGCCCTGCGCATTGTGCAGGACCCTGATCTTCACCGCGATATCGTCACCCTCGGGTTCGTGAAAAACGTCCGCATCGATGGCGGCCATGTCGCCTTTGATGTGGAACTCACCACCCCGGCGTGTCCGGTCAAAGACCTGCTGCGGGATCAAGCCCGCGCCGCCGTGAGTGCGTTGCCCGGCGTGACCCAGGTGGACATCCAGATGACCTCGCAGGTGCGCGCGGTCGGCCGGCCCGAAGCGGGGCGTGCGGCGGTGGACGGCGTGAAGAACATCATCGCGGTGGGCGCCGGCAAAGGTGGCGTCGGTAAAACGACCGTCGCCGTGAACCTCGCCGTGGCGCTGGCGCGCGCCGGCAGTCGTGTGGCGCTGCTCGACGGCGACATGTACGGTCCGAACATCCCGATCATGCTCGGCTTCGAGAAGGGCCGCCGGCTCGAACAGGACGGCGACAAAATTCAGCCGGCTGTGGCGCACGGCGTGCAGGCGGTGTCGATGGGGTTTCTCACGCAGGACGACGCGCCGGTGATCTGGCGTGGTCCGATGCTGCACGGCGCGATTCAGCAGTTCTTCCGCGACGTGAAGTGGGACAACGTGGACTACCTGATCGTGGACATGCCGCCCGGCACGGGTGACGTGGCGCTCAGCCTGAGCCAGACGGTGCCGGTCGCAGGCGCGGTGGTCGTCACCACGCCGCAGACGGTGTCGGTCGCCGATACGCGTCGGGCCGTGAAGATGTATCAGAAGCTGAACATCCCGGTGATCGGGCTCATCGAGAACATGAGCCACTTCGTGTGTTCGGGATGCGGCAAGGAAGCCGACATCTTCGGCAAGGGCGGCGGGGAAGGCCTGGCCACCGAACTGGGCATCCCGTTCCTCGGGCGTATTCCGCTCTCCGAACCTGTGCGCGTTGGCGGCGATGCCGGCATGCCGGTCGTCGTCTCGCTGCCGGATTCGCCGGCCGCACTCGCGTTGACCTCGGCCGCCGAGCGTGTGGCGCAGCAGGTCTCCATCGCGTCATATGCCCGCAAGGCGATTCCCCTGACGCAGGTCAATTGATCCCGTTCACGAAGCACACGCTCGCGAACGGTCTTGACGTCATCGTGCATCAGGACCGCCATCAGCCACTGGTGGCGGTGAACCTCTGGTACCACGTCGGATCAAAAAACGAACGGCGCGGCCGGACGGGCCTGGCGCATCTGTTTGAACATCTGATGTTCAAGGGCGCCGAACATCAGCCACGTGGATTTTTTGAACCGCTGCAGGAAGCCGGTGGCTCGCTGAATGGATCCACGAGCGCCGATCGCACCAATTATTGGGCCGTGGTGCCGGCTGGCGCCGCGGAACTCGCGCTCTGGATGGAAGCCGATCGCATGGGCTGGCTGCTGCCGGCCCTCACCGGCGAACGGTTTGAGACCGAACGCGAGGTGGTGCTGAACGAACGGCGGCAAAGTTACGAGAACCGTCCGTACGGCTTGGCCTACTTCGCCTTGTCCGAAGCGATCTATCCCGCTGACCATCCGTATCACTGGCCGACGATCGGGTACCCGACCGACCTGCGCGCGACGACGGTGGATGATGCGCGCGCGTTTTTTTCGGCGTACTACCATCCCGGCAATGCCTCGCTCGCGATTGCGGGCGACATCGACGTGGACGTTGCGTTCGGCATGGCCGAGCGATTGTTCGGCGAGATTCCGGCCGGTCCCCATGTGGCTCCCGTGACGGCGGCCCCTGCCGCGCCCGTTGCGCGTCGTCTCATGCTCGAGGACCGCGTTGAACTGCCGCGGGTGTATCTGCTCTGGCCGTCACCACCGTTGTTCAGCGCCGACGATGCGGCGTTGGATGTGGCGGCGGACATCATCGCGAATGGGCGCACGTCGCGCCTGTATCGCACGTTGATCCATGACCGGCGTCGCGCCGCCGAGCTCGGCGCCGCGCAGGGCTCCCGCGAACTCGGCAGCTTGTTCCAGGTGGTGGCGACGGCCGCGCCTGATGTGCCGCTCGACGAACTGCGGGTCGCGGTGATGACCGAGATTGCGCGCCTGGCGACTGACGGCCCGACCCCCGAGGAGTTGGAACGGTCGCGTGTGCAAGCGGAGAGTGCCTTCATGTCGCGCCTGCAGACACTGGGCGGTTTTGGTGGCAAAGCCGATCAGCTCAACGCCTACAACGTCTACATGGGATCACCGGCGTACTTCCGTGACGACCTTGAACGCTACCTGCGCCTGTCGCCGGATGATGTGCGCGACGCGGTCGCACGCTGGCTCGATCCGTCGCTCGCGACCACATTGTCGGTGGTACCCACGGGACGACTGGCATTGGCGCTGCCCGATTCGATGGCGGCCACGGTGACGGTATGAGCGATCGGTTTACGCCTCCCGATCCCGGCGAGCCCTCCGTCGTCAGGTTTCCTCCGCTGCAGAAGACCGCGCTCGACAGCGGCCTGCAGCTCTGGACCATTCCGCACACGGCCCTGCCGGTCGCGACGATTGCGTTGATGGTGCCGTTTGGATCCCGGCACGATCCGGCGGACCAGCCCGGCCTTGCCGGTGTGGTGGCCGATATGTTTGATGAGGGGGCCGGCACGCGGGACGCTATCGGGTTGGCCGCCGCGTTTGCCTCGCTCGGCACCGAACTGTCGGTGGACATCGGACCGGATGTCACGACGCTCTCACTGACGGTGCTCTCGCGGTGTTTTGAGCCCGCCGTCGATTTGTTGTTCGACATCGTCGCGCGTCCGCGGTTTGAAGAAAGCGATTTCCTGCGCGTCGTCGAGATGCGGGTGAACCGCCTCCGGCAGCTCCGCAGTTCCGCGTCTGCGATTGCCGATCGCGCGCTGCTGCGCGGCGTGTTCGGCGCGCACCCATACGGCCACAGCACGCTGGGCACCACGGCCGCGCTCGAAGGGTTCACGCTCGACGATGTGCGGGCGTGTCATGGGCGAGTGGTCACGCCGGTCGGATCCACGTGTGTGGTCGCCGGCGATGTCGAGGCGGGCATCGTCCACGATGTGGTCGCCCGCCATGCGCGTCGCTGGTCGGCGGTCGCCGGCCATACCGCGCTGCCCGCGCCGACGGCACCGGTGCCTCAACCGCCGAAGGTGTTGCTGGTGCATCGACCGGGGTCACCGCAGACGGAAGTGCGCGTTGGCCATCTTGGCCCGTCTCGGCACGTGGATGAATACCACGCGCTTGTGACGCTGAACGCGGTGCTCGGCGGACAGTTCACCAGCCGGATCAACCTCAATCTGCGTGAGGCGCGTGGCCTGACGTACGGCGCCCACACGGGGTTTGACTTCCGTGTCGCCGGCGGCGCGTTTTCGTGTGACACCGCCGTGCAGGCGGATGCGACGCCGCTCGTCGTCCGCGAGATCCTCTCGGAGTTTGCAGCGGTTGGTGGGGCGCGTCCCGCCGAAGGGGATGAACTGGCCCGAGCCAAGTCGTCGCTGACCCGTGGCTACGTGCGGCATTTCGAGACGCCTGCGCATCTCGCCCACGCGGCCGTGCGGCTCGCGACGTTCGGATTGCCCGAGGACACGTTTGCGCGATATGTACCCGGGGTTGAAGCCGTGACCGCAGCCGATGTGTCAGCGGCGGCCGTGCGCCACATCACACCGGCAGATGCGACCATCGTGCTGGTTGGCGACGGATCCACCTGGCGCGACGCGCTCGCGGAATTCGGACGGCCGATCGAAGAGATTGAGGATGTGGATCCGGGAGGGACGAGCGAATGAAGAGCGTACGGTTTCATGCGCACGGTGGCCCCGAGGTGCTGCAGTACGAAGACGCGCCGGATCCTGTCGCCCGTCCAGGCTGGGTGGTCGTCCGTGTGCAGGCGTGTGCGCTCAATCACCTCGACCTCTGGCAGCGTCGTGGCCTCGACCGCGTACGTCTGCCCATGCCGCATATTTCCGGCGCGGAGGTGGCAGGCACCATCGCTGAACTCGGCGCCGAGGTCACCGGCCTGACCATCGGACAGCGTGTCATGCTGCAGCCCGGGCTCAGTTGTGGTCGATGTCTCGAGTGCCTTTCCGGCCGCGACTTTCTCTGCAAGGCGTACGACGTGCTCGGCTACCAGTCGAATGGTGGCTACGCCGAACTGGTGACGGTGCCGGCCACCAACGTGATTCCCCTGCCGGACCATATTGATTTCATCACGGCGGCGGCGTTCCCGCTGACGTTCCTCACGGCCTGGCACATGCTCCACGCCGGCGGCCGGTTGTCGTCATCGGACACCGTGCTTGTGGTGGCGGCCGGCAGTGGCGTCGGTCAGGCGGCGGTGCAACTCGCGCGCACGGCGCGTGCCCGCGTGATCGCCACGGCGCGTGGGGCGGAGAAGTGCGACAAGGCGCTCGCGCTCGGGGCGGATGCGGTCATCGATTCGTCGAGTGAGGATGTGCCCAAGCGCGTCAAGGCGCTCACCGATGGCCGGGGTGTGGACATCGTCATCGAACACGTCGGTGTGGCGACCTGGGCGTCGAGCGTGCGGAGTCTTGCGACGGGTGGCCGGTTGGTGACGTGCGGCGCCACGACCGGGTTTGACGCCACGTTGGATTTACGCCACTTGTTTGCCCGCCAACTGACGTTTGTCGGGTCGTATATGGGCGCGAAATCGGAGCTGCTCCAGGCGGCCGATGGGTTCTTCCGCGGCCTGTATGCGCCAGTCGTGGACATGACCTTCCCCCTGGCGGACGCGGCCGCCGCGCACCGGCGTCTCGAAGCCGGACAGCAGTTCGGGAAGCTCGTGTTGACCTGCTAGACTGATCGGCGTCATGAGCCTTGCCCGGTGGAGCGTCAGCCTGATGGGGATCATCGGGTTGGTGGCCGCCACGATGGCGGCGGCCACCGTGTGGCTGTTGCTCACCGATCCGGTGACGGTGGCCGACTCCGTCTCAAAACTCTCGCAAGGCGACGTGGCGCCCGCCATGCAGGCCCTCGGCTCCGTCATTGTTGACGCGCTGAGGGGACTCTTTAAGTACCTATAACTCTGCTCACTAACAACGCGCGAGTAGGCCGTTGTAGCTCGCGCCGGTCTCAATGGGCAGTCCTGCCTGTTGCCACGCCGCAAATCCTCCCGTGACGTTCGAGACGTTGGTGTAGCCGAAGGCTTCGAGCATCTGGGACGCGCGCGCGGAGCGGCCGCCGGTCTGACAGCTGATGACGAGCGGGGTGTCGGGGGGGAAGTTGGCCTGCATCACGCGGACAAAATCCGGGTTCGGCAGCATCACACCGGTGTCTTCGTCGGGCTCGAGTAACGGCACGTTGACCGCGCCTGCCGGGTGACCGGGATCAAATTCGGGTGTGGAGCGGACGTCCACCAGCGTCGCGCCGGTGGTGCGGGCTGCGTGGGCATCAGTGACAGAGACAACGGTTATCGGCATACGAGCGACTCGATGGCTGCGGCCACGTCAAGCAGCCGCGAGGTCTGGCCACGCGCGCCGACCAGCTGCAGGCCCACGGGGAGTCCGGGCGTGGCGAGCGGCAACGAGATGGCGGGGTGGCCGGTGATGTTGAACAGTTGGGTGTGCTTGAGCATCGCCGCCCGCACGGGCATCGTCACATCGTCAATCGTGACATCAGCCACGCCTGTGGCCGGTGCCACGATGGGCAGCGTCGGGAGGATGAGGGCATCCACTGAATCGAGCAGCGCCTCGACCGCCTGTCGCATGTGAATACGCTGCTGTCGCGCCGCGATGTAGGCGACCGCCGTGATGTCGCGACCGGCGCGGAATCGATCGCGCACGGCCGGGCTGTACAGATCCGCGCGGCTGTCGAGCCACTGGGCGTGGTACGACGCGCCTTCGGGCAGCACGATGTTGACGTAGGTCTCAGTGATGAGCGCGGCATCCGTGAACTCGCGCGTCTCGAGCTGTACGCCGGCTTTGGCGAGCGCCTCGGTGGCGCGGGTGAATGCGTCACGGACGTCGCGATCAAGCGGCGCGTCGAAGTAGCCGCCGAGAATGGCCAGGCGCACGTCGCCGAGCGCCACCGGCGTCACCGTGTGGGTCGGGCGGTTCGCCAGAACTGCCCACATCCATGCGGCATCCTGCACCGTGCGCGTCAGCGGCCCGACGTGGTCGAGCGTGAGGCTCAGCGGAATCACGCCAGCCACCGGCACCTCGTCGTACGACGGCTTCAGGCCGACGACGCCACAGGCGGCGGCGGGAATACGTACGGAGCCCCCGGTGTCGGTGCCCACCGATGCCAGGCCCATGCCGGTCGCCACCGCGACAGCAGACCCACCCGAGGATCCGCCGGCGGACCGTGTGAGGTCGCGGGGATTCAGCACCTTGCCGAACGCGGTGTCTTCCGACGTCGTGCCGAGTGCGAACTCATGCAGGTTGGTTTTGCCGATGAGGACCGCGCCGGCCGCCTGCAGGCGATCGGTCACCGCGGCGTTGCGCGTGGCGACATTGTCGGCGAGCACGCGGGAGGCGGCGGTGGTCGGCTGGCCGGCAACGTCGATCAGATCCTTCAGGGAGATCGGGAGTCCGTGGAGCGGACCGCGGTCGTGACCACTCGCCAGTTCGGCGTCGGCTGCGCGGGCGGCGAGCCGGGCCGCATCGGCCTCCACACGAATGAACGCGTGAGACTG
>CAZLJG010000164.1:0-7236 GCA_964559545.1 uncultured Solibacteraceae bacterium
TGGGGACGTCCAAGATCTCGGCAATTGTGGGCGAGATGATGGACGACGGGACGGTGGACATCATCGGCATCGGGCTCGCTGACTCGAAGGGGATTCGGCGGGGCGTGGTGAACAACGTCGATTCCGCTGCCGAAGCGATCAAGAAGGCCCTCGACGAGGCCGAACTGACCGCCGGCGTCGAAATCGACACGGTGCACCTGGCGTTGTCCGGCGCCCACGTCAAGGCGTTCAACAGCCGTGGCGTGGTGGCTGTCGCCGGCCGCAACCGCGAAATTGCCCGCGAGGATGTGAAACGCGCGATTGATGCCGCGCGTGCCGTGGCACTCCCGGCCGGTCGCGAGATTCTCCATGTGTTGCCGCAGGACTTCGTCGTGGACGACCAGGACGGGATCGCCGTGCCGGTCGGCATGACGGGTTCACGACTCGAAGTGAACGTCCATGTCGTGACCGGCAGCTCATCGTCGATGCAGAACATGGTCGCGTGTGTGAATCGCGCGGGTGTGGAAGTCGGCGACACCGTGCTGGAGCAGTTGGCGGCCAGCGAAGCGGTGCTGACGCCGGATGAGAAGGAACTCGGCGTGTGTGTCGTGGACATCGGTGGCGGCACGACGGACTTTGCCGTCTTCGAACGGGGCAGCCTCTGGCACGCGGGCGTGCTCGCCGTCGGCGGTGATCACTTCACGAACGACATCGCGGTTGGGCTGCGGATGCCGATTCCCGAGGCGGAAAAACTCAAGCGCCGTTCCGGCTGTGCGCTGACGTCACTGGTGCCCGAAGACGAAACGATGGAAGTGGCCAGCATTGCCGGCCGTCGCTCACGGATGATGCCGCGCCGTGTGCTCTCCGAGATCCTGCAGCCGCGCGCGGAGGAAATCTGCCATCTGCTCTGGGACGAAATTCGCAAAGCCGGATTTGAGAAGTCGCTCAACTCGGGCATCGTGCTCACCGTCGGCGGATCGATGCTCGAAGGCATGGTCGAAATCGCCGAGCAGATCTTCGATCTGCCGGTGCGCCGCGGGGCGCCCGAGGAAATCGGCGGCCTTGCCGATCACGTGAACAGTCCGGCGTTCGCCACTTCCGTCGGGCTCGTGATGTACGCCCATCGCAATCTGCAACAGGAACCCGAGCGCGTGGGCGCCGGGGCCATCGGCCGGTTGACCGGCCGGCTTCGTACGTTGTTCAAAGAGTTTTTCTGATTCGAGAGGAGATCGTTCGATGAATCCACTGACGCTGCTGGAACAGGGAGATGACAAATTGAGAATCCTTCTCGACGAAGAGGCGCGTGCCGGCGCCCGTATCAAGGTGATTGGCGTGGGCGGTGGCGGCAGCAATGCCGTCAACCGCATGGTGCAGGCGGGACTGACCGGCGTCGAGTTCATCGTCGCCAACACGGACCAGCAGGCGCTGGCGAACAGCCCGGCTCCAGTGAAGATTCAGCTGGGCCGCCTTCTGACGAAGGGGCTCGGCGCGGGCGCCGACCCCAACGTCGGCCGTGACGCCGCGCTCGAGGACACGGACAAGATTGTCGAGACCCTGCAGGGCGCCGACATGGTGTTCGTGACAACGGGCCTTGGCGGCGGCACGGGCACGGGCGCCGCGCCGGTGATTGCCAGTCTCGCCAACCAGATTGGTGCGCTGACGATTGCGGTGGTGACCAAACCGTTCAAGTTCGAGGGGCGGCGTCGCGCGACGCAGGCCGAACGCGGCCTGAAGGAACTGCAGGACGCTGTGGACACGATGATCACGATCCCCAACGAGCGTCTGCTGACGACCGTCGGCAGGGACACGAGCATGTCCGATGCGTTCCTCACGGCGGACGATGTGTTGCGGCAGGCGATTCAGGGCATCTCGGACCTGATTCTGGTGCCCGGCATCATCAACCTGGACTTCGCGGACGTGAAGACCATCATGTCGCGCATGGGCATCGCCATCATGGGCACCGGCATCGCGTCGGGTGAAGGCCGCGCGACCGCAGCGGCGACCGCGGCAGTGTCGAGTCCGTTGCTCGAGGACGCGAAGGTGGATGGCGCGCGCGGCGTGATCATCAACATCACGGGTGGCCCCGACCTGACACTGGCCGAGGTCAGCGAAGCGTCGGAGATCATCTACAACGCGGCGCACGAGGACGCCAACATCATCTTCGGCGCCGTCGTGGACCCGAAGATGGAAGGCCAGGTCAAGATCACGGTCATCGCGACCGGCTTCGACCACGCGCGTAATGCCGTTGCGCCGATGGCGCAGTCGTCCATCCCCACGCCAATCGACCTGACGGCCTACAGTGCGCACCGCATCCTCGAGGAGGAACGCAAGGTCGTGAACGGATCCCCGCTGAGCGCGCTGCGCCCGGCGCTGTCCGTCTCGCGTCGCCCGGGCCTCGACCTGCCGGCTTTCGCTCCGGCCCCGACGCCTGCGACGCCGACTGTCGAGCCCGCCGCCACCAACCGCGGCGAACTCTCGCTCGACGCGCTCGACGACGACGCCTCGCCGCTTGATGTGCCGGCGTTCTTGCGGCGCCAAGAGGGATAAAGGGATGGAGGATGGGCCCCCATCCTCCATCTAACGCAGGTACAATCGCCACAGCCACCTCCGAGCGCTTCGTCTGCGTCGCAGACGAGGCGCGATCGTCTGTGGCGCATCCACATGCCCAAACGTCCCCCCCCACGTCGATACGGCGGCAAAACGTCCGCCGGCGCGGTCGGCGATCGTCGCGCTGAGGCGCTCGAGACGCTCGCCAAGGAGGTCGGATTCATCCGGAAGCCCCATGGCGGCCGGATGCGGGTGGCACTCGCGTTTCCGAACACCTACTTCGTCGGGATGTCGAACCTCGGGTTGCAGACGGTCTATCAGCTGCTGAACGCCGACGACCGCGTGGTGTGTGAGCGGGTGTTCCTGCCAGGGCGACAGGATCTCGCCGACGATCGCGTCCGCCGGCAGCCCCTCGTCACCATCGAATCGCAGACGCCTGTCTCGGATTTCGACGTCTTCGCGTTCTCGGTCTCCTTCGAGTGGGACTACACCAACGTCCTCACGATGCTGCGGATGGCCGGCCTCAAGGCGAGGGCGTCCGACCGGCATCATCGCGATCCGCTGATCGTGGTCGGCGGTGCCGTGACGTTCGTCAATCCCGAGCCCCTCGCGCCGTTCGCCGACGTCATCGCGGCCGGGGAAGGGGAGATGCTGGTGCCGGCCCTTATCGAGGCATGGCACAGCGCGTCGGACCGGGACGATCTCCTCGACCGGTTGACCCAGGAGCGGGGGTTCTACATCCCGAGTCTGTACGACGTCACGTATGACGGCCCCGGGCGCGTCGCGGCGATCACGCCGAAGGCGGGCACGCGGGCGCCAGCGACGGTCCGGAAAGCCGCCATTCGGGCGACGGACCATGTGGATCCTCCCTGCACACGAATCTTCACGCCCGACACGGAGTTCGGCGCGCGGTTCCTCATCGAAGTGGTGCGCGGCTGCGCGAACATGTGTCGCTTCTGCTGGGCCGGCTACAACTACCTGCCCGTGCGGCCTTTCGACACCGCACGCATCCTTGAACTGGCCGAGGCCGCGCGGCCCTATGCGACCCGCACCGGCCTTGTGTCGATCGCCCTCTGCGATCACCCCGACATCGTCCCAATCCTCGAAGGCCTGGTCCGCATGGGTTATGGCATCAGTCCGGCGTCATTGCGCATGGACGACCTCACCGAGCCGGTACTGCGCCTGCTGCGCGAGAGCGGGGAACGGTCGATCACCATCGCGCCTGAGACCGGGTCCGACCGCCTGCGCCGGGTCATCAACAAGACCGTGACCAACGAGGAGATCCTCAGACGCACGGACATGGTGTTCGCGGCAGGCTTCGAAAACCTGAAGCTCTACTACATGATCGGGATTCCGACGGAGACCGATGATGACCTCGCCGAAATCCGTGATCTCACCATAGCCATGCGCGACCGCATGATGGTGTACGCGAAGGCCCGCGGCGCCGTCGGGCGCATTGTGGCCTCCGTGAACCCACTGGTGCCGAAGCCGGGCACGACGTATCAGTGGATGCCGATGACCGACACGGCGACCATTGATCAGAAGTCGAAACGGCTGCGACAGCTCGTCGCTGGGCTCGACAACGTCTACTTCAACATCAAGTCCGAACGGCACTCGTACTACCAGGGCCTGCTGTCCCTGGGTGACCGTCGTGTCTCTGATGTCATCGAACGTGCCGAGGCCAATGGCGGCAACTGGCGCGCGGCGGTGGCAGAGTCGGGTCTCGACGCAGACGCCTACCTCTACCGCAACAAGGAAGCCGATCCCTTCCTGCCCTGGCAGATCATCGATGGGGGCATGAAGGAATCGTTCTTCCGCACCGAGCTCGACAAGAGTCTCCGGGCCGAAGTCACCATGCAGCCCAGACGAGCCACCTAGACTGCTTCAGCCAGCTCCATTTCGTGCTCCTTGTACGCCTCGAGGATGATGTCGCGCAGCCCGTTCTGCGACGGCGTTTCCGCGATCGGACGAAGGAGCGAGTAGCTGCGGCGCTCACCGTTCATCGAATACTGGCGCGCAGGGAACGTGACGTTGCGGCCACCGGTCTTGCGTTCCCAGATGCCGAAGCCGATGAGCTTCAGGCCGTCGAGCGGGCCTCCAGCAAAGTGCAGTTCAGCGTCGGCGAGTTTGCCAGGGGGATTGCCTTTGTCGTTTGGAATGAATTTCACGGTCATGATGTGTGCCTCCGTCGGAATGTCCGGGCACCCTCCAGAAGGCAAACGTGAGACCAGTTCGACACCGAAGGGTGATGTCGCCGGAAACCTCAGGTAGAGTGGCGCTTATGTCTGATGTACCAACAGCCGGCCGGGATGCCGTCAGCGGGAGTGTCTACGGTGGTTGACGGATCGGACGGCTGGGCCTGGCATCCGACAACCGCGGGTGACGTCCTGCAGCAGGCTGATCTCGCGGCTGTCGCGCGGCACGCGTTTTCCAGCCGATCTCTGGAATTCCGGCGTGAACCCGTCGGTGATTACTCGAAACTCGCGACACTCTTTGATGTTCGCGAGACCGACGTGGTGCGCGTCAAGCAGGTGCACGGCCGGGTGGTGGTGCAGGTGCATGCCGGTGCGCCGTCGGCATCAGACCTCGAGGCCGACGCGGTCATTTCAATGGATCCCTCGCGGGTGGCCTCGGTCCGCGTCGCCGACTGTGTACCCATCCTCATCGCCGATCGGCAGCATCGGGTGGTAGCGGCCGTACACGCTGGCTGGAAGGGCACGTGCGCGTCGATCGCACAAGCGACCGTGGCCGCGATTGAGGAACTGGGCGTGCCGACGGCGGATCTGGTGGCGGCCATTGGGCCGAGTATTGGTCCCTGCTGCTATCAGGTCGATGGTCGCGTGCGAAATGCGTTTCTCGCGATGACGCCTGACGCCGCAGACTGGATGACGGAGGACGGCATCGAGCGCTGGAAGCTCGACCTCTGGAAAGCCAACGCGGACCAACTTGCGCTCGCCGGCGTTCCCTCATCGTCCATTCACGTGTCACGCATCTGCACGGCGGACAACCTCGGCCGCTGTTTTTCGCATCGAGCCGAAGGCGAGGCGACGGGACGAATGGTGGCGGCGATCAGGTTGCGGGCGTGAGTCGCGCGGCGCGCTGAGCGAGGCTCGTCGCGCCGAGGCGTTCGCACAGTGCGGGAAAGCCGGGCCGCGGACCCGTCCAGCGAATCGCATCGACTGAAGGGAACACCGGCGCATCACGGCGCAGCGTGGCGAGTTGCTTGAACAGGTCCGCCTGCGCGCGATATTCCGCGAGGGTCGCGGCCAGTTGGGCCGCACCGCGAATTTGCACCGCCCACTGTCGGTGGTCATCCGGAATCTGTTCGATCGTGCCGTAGTGCGCGAGCACGGCAGCCGCTGACTTCGCACCCCAACCCGGAAGGCCTGGATACCCGTCGGCTGAGTCACCAGTCAGCGCGAGGTAATCCGGGATCGACGTCGGGGGCACGCCAAACTTGGCCCGGACCGCGTCTGCGTCGCGCATCACTCGGGCGCGCCGGTCGAACTGAACGACCCGTGTGTCCACCACCGACTGCGCGAGGTCCTTGTCCGGCGTGCAGATCAACACGCGACTGACGCGTGGGTCAGCCGCGGCGATTGCCGCACCCGCCGCCAGGGCATCGTCAGCCTCGAACTCAATCATGCGCATGACCGTGATGCCCATCGCCTCGAGCGCGTCCTCGAGCGGATGAAACTGTGCCCAGAGTTCGGGTTCGATGCCTTCGCCGGTCTTGTAGCCACGCCACAGGTTGTTGCGGAACGATTCGATGACGTGGTCGGTGGCCACTGCGATATGCGTCGCGCCATCACCGAGCATGCCCAGCATCGACCCGAGCACGCCCCGAATAGCGCCGACCTCCAGGCCGTCAACGGACGTCGCACGTGGCGCACCGTAGTAGTGCCGGAACAATTCGTACGTGCCGTCAACGAGATGGACGTTCATGGAGCCAACACGCGTTCCAGCAGGTCGGCGACCCCCATCGCGATTGCTTGATGCTCAAGATAGTCGCGGTCGAGGGTAAGGCTACGGACTTTGGCGATCGCGAGCGCGTCCCGCCACTGTCGATCAGATACCTCGCCGCCAGCACGAAACCAGCGGAGTTTCTGCAGGAGAATGTCTTCGTGTGAGTGGAAGTAGACGATCGACGACGGGTCCTCCGTCAGTTGCCTCGGCTGCCGCCTCCGTACCTGCAGTGCGCTGGCGCCATCGTCGCCGACGACAAACAGATCCACTTTGATGTTGGTCTGGAGGTGAATCAGGTTGACTGACGAGCGCCCACGAACCGCGCGAGCGACCTCAATCGTGACGCCGATGATGTCGTCAGCCATCGCGGCGGCTGTCCGCATAGCGCGGAGCATCGGGGTGGATTTTGCTTGCCAGTTCGACACCAAGCATCTGCAGGGCCAAGCGGACGCGCAGTTCATCGTCCTGTGCTTCCGGAAAACGCTCGCGAAGCCCGATCCTGGCCATGTGTTGGCCCGCGGACCACGCGGCAGTGATCGTCCGGGCAATTTCGATGGACGACATCCGGCGCCAGCCGTCAAGCTGGCGAGCCTCTGCCTCACGACTGGTGTCGCTGGAGATCACGCCACGATTCTACCCCGTCATCGCCGGCGGGCCGGTGCGGTACAATTCGCGTGCCAGCCTGCCAGGAAGATGTGCGCGTGAATAAGTTCGCAGTCCTCGTGTGCCTCATGCTGACCGCCG
>CAZLJG010000165.1:0-7229 GCA_964559545.1 uncultured Solibacteraceae bacterium
CCGGGCACGGACGGCCGCTTCACGATCCCCGGCCTGCCGTCGGGGACCTATCGCATCGCCGCCGTGACCGACATCGGCCCCGAAGAGACCCGCGACCTCGCGCTGCTCGAAGAACTCGCCGGCGCGTCGATTGTCTTCACCCTCGGTGACGGCGAGAAGAAGGTGCAGGACCTGCGGCTGGCTGGGCGGGTGGGCGGCTGAGCAGATGTGGCACGATGCACATCGTGCGGCCCATCATTCCCATGACCCTGACCCGGCAGGACGGCACCTACGCGGCCGTGCTGGCGTGGGCGACGAGTGACGACTACCCCGCGCTGCGTGACCGATGCGAGACGTTTCTGCATCGCCGGGAGCGTGAATACTTCCTGACGTTGCCGACCGAGCGGCGGCGCCAGTCGTACCTGCTGGGCCGCCATGCCGCCAAGCAGGCGCTCAGCGCCAGTGCGGACGTCGACGACCCGGCGCGCATCGAGATCGTCGCCGGCGTCTTTCAGCAGCCCATCGTGCGGCCGGGACTGCCCGAACCGACCGGCATCAGCATCACCCACTCAAGCCGGCTCGCCTGCGCCGTGGCTTTTCCCGAACGACATCCGATGGCCATCGACGTCGAAGATCTGAGCCCGGATCGATCCGCGACCATGGCCTCGCAGATTCTGCCGGCGGAGTTTGATCGGGCCCGCGCAGCATGGCCGGAGGAAGCCCGGCACCCCGCCATGCTGTGGACGGCCAAGGAGGCGTTGTCCAAAGTGTTGCGCTGCGGCATGACGACACCGTTTTCGCTGCTCGCCGTCACGAATCTCGTCCAGCATCCGGAGTCTGCCGGCGGGGAGTTCGAACACTTTCGACAGTACCGCTTCGAGACGTGGCACATCGGCTCGACCGTCGTGACCCTTGTGGTCCCGCGCCTCTCCACCATGCAGATCGACCTGGCTCCGATGAGGACGGCCGCTTTGTGACCGTGTGATTTCCGTGTACATTTCAGCGCGTGACGTCTCGCGCGGTTGTCTGGATGTTTTCGGGTCAGGGCTCCCAGTACTACCAGATGGGTTCGGACCTCTACACCACCGATACCGTGTTTCGCGACGCGATGGATCGCTGCAGCCGTCACGTGTCGGCCGCGATCGGCACCTCGCTCAGCGACCTGATCTACCAGCCACGCGCCGACCGTTTCGCGCCGTTCGACCGCACGCTGTACACGCACCCCGCGCTGTTCAGTGTCCAATACAGTCTGGCGCAGGCCCTGCGCGCACGCGGCCTCTCCCCCACCCTTGTTCTGGGTTACAGCCTCGGGGAATGGGTCGCGCATGTCGTGGCCGGCGTCATCACTCCCGAAGCGGCACTGGACCTCCTGGTCCAGCAGGCACGCGTCGTCGAGCGTGAGTCTCCCCCTGGTGGGATGCTGGCTGTCTTTGAGTCGCGTGACCTTATGGCGCGCCACCCCGACTGGTTCGCGCAGACCTCACTGGCCGCCGACAACTTCGACCGTCACTTTGTCGTGAGCGGCTTGTCACATGTGATCGCGGCCACCGAGGCGCATCTCAAACAGGCGGGCATCACGGCCCAGGTCATTCCGGTGCGACAGGCATTTCACTCAGCGTGGATGGATCCGTTCGAGGCCGAGTGCCGCCGGGCCCTTCTCGCCGTGCCGAGTCGTCCGGCGGCGATGCCGGTCGTCTCGAGCCGCGGGGCCGTGGTCACAGACACCGCGCTCCCCGAGACACTGTGGCGCGCCGCCCGCGAGCCCGTGGCGTTCCGACAGACGCTCGCGATGCTTGAACGCGATCAGACCCCGACGTACATCGACTGCGGCCCTTCGGGCACCCTGGCGACGTTTGCCAAATACAACCTCCCGAAGCACGCGCAGCATCGTTGTGTGTCACTGATCACCCCGTTCGGTCGCAATGTGGAGCGCGTCGACGCCCTCACCCAACCGAGTCCCATTGGAGAACGCGCATGATCGAGTATCCCGAATCCACCACCTCCCTGGCTGAACTCGAGCCGATGCGCGGGGTCGAGTTGGTGTATTTCGTCATCCCTGAAGCCTCGCTGTGGTCGGTCGTCCACGTCATGTTCGAACTCGACGGGCCGCTCGATCTGGACGTCCTCAAACACCGCGTGGCGAACCGCTACGCACAATTCGAGCGCCTGTGTCAGCGGCCGGTCAAAGTCGGCAAGCAGTTTTATTGGGAGACGACCGGCCCCGTCGACATCGAGCAACACATTCACGTCGTGCCCGAGGGCGTCGCCGGGACCCGCGACCAGTTGCAGACCTGGTTGGGCGGCCTGCTCACCACGCCGTTGGATCCCGCGCGACCGCTGTGGGAAGTCAGATACATTCCGCACTACGAGGGCCGGGCGGCGGTGGTCCTCCGCATTCATCATGCCTACGGGGATGGCCGGTCACTGCAGACCATCGCCACCGGCATTCTGGCCTCGTCGGCCGAAGAGTCCCTGCATCCCCTTGAGCGTCCAAACACACGCGTCCAGCACAAGGCCGTCGCCGACACCATCCGCCCGCCGTCCGCGCGCCGCGTGACGTATCCACCTGATGAAGGCGTCATCCGGCGATGGGTGCGACGCCTCCGGATTCGCCTCCGCGCGATCGCCAAGGCCTTTTCGGCCTTCCAGAAGGATCACGACACCGGCTACACGCTTCACCCGAGTGACGCGAAGGTGCTCGCGTGCAGCCGCCCCATGTCCCGATCGCGGCTCCGGGCGGCCGCCACGTCCATGCAGTGCACACTCAACGATCTGGTGCTGGCTGGGGTCAGTGGCGCCATGCGGCGGCACCTCACGACCCTGGGCCAGGATCCGAACCTGACCCGCATGACCGTCAGCATCCCCGTCGACCTGCATTCCCCGCGGAGTCTCGCGCAGATGCACAAGCAGGGCGTGTTGACCAACCATCTGGGCACGGTCTCGATTCGCCTGCCCGTTGGAGTGGAGGACGGCGCCGCGCGCGCGGCCGCCATCGCCACCGCCATGCGCGACAGCATGGAGGCCGGCGAACCGCTCATGCAATACAAGTCGTTTTCGTCGTTCCACCGCATGCCGCAGGGGCTTCTGATCCGGATGTTCCGCAGTCAGGCGCACAAGCAGAGCGGCATCATCTCGAACCTGGCCGGACCCAGGGATCCGATGTTCCTGGCGGGCCGGCGCATCGACGCGTGGTACTTCTGGGTCATTGCCTCACAACTGGCCGGGTGTCACCTCGGCGTCAGCATCACGCAGTATCAGGACGACGTGCGGCTGGGCCTGACGTTGCCGGCCAACACCGGCTACGACGCGCGCGCGCTGGTCGAGGCCATGGTGGCCGAGACCGAGACGCTGGTTACGGCCGCGACACCTCAGGCCTGATCCAGTCGGCCGTGCGGCGTTCCAGCCACTGCGCGGCCCCCGTCATCAACCGTTCGGCAATGTCGTCGACGTGACGATGGCGCCAGTCGGCCAGCGGCGTATCCCTCACCCACTGGTTGAACGCCCCCAGGGCGGGGCCGCAGTGGATCTGATAATCCACCCGTTGGTCTTCGGATCCCTTCAGCGCCAGCCGGGCGGTGTGCACGAAATACCATCGGCACAACAGGGCCAGCCGGTGTTTGGGATCACGCGCGGCCTTCTCGAGCTCGGCCGGCGCCGAGCGTTCGTAGTACGCGCGCGTTTCGGCCCACACCTCAGCGACGGGACGTTTGAAATATTTGGTTTCGATTTGCGTCCGCGTGGCGGCGTCAATCTCTTCCCAGGAGTTGTGGCGTCGATAGAGCTCGTACAACTTGTTGGCGCGCGCGGGAAAAAACAGACCACGCTTGAGTACCTGTGCGCGGGCGCCGATCTCGAACATGTCCCCCGCCGGCACCATCGTGGTGTCCTGGACGTTGGCCGCCTGCAGCAGATCCTTGGCGGCATCACTGATGCCGCCCTCGACCGTGCATTGATTGACCGAGCCCGTCAGCACAAATTCCGCGCCGAGGACAAACGCGGCAGCCACCGCCTGCGGTGTCCCAAGCCCGCCGGCGGTGCCCACGCGCACGGGAGTCCGAAATCCGTGCTGCACCATCAGGCGGTCGCGCAGCAGGACCATCGCCGGGACGAGCGCGTACGCGACGGCGTTGTCGGTGTGTCCGGCGGAGTCGGCCTCCGCACACAGGTCGTCGCACATCGGCACCGCAGCCGCGAGTCTCGCCTCTTCGGGTGAGATGCGTCCCGCCTCCAACAACCGTTCCACGATCCTGGCCGGAGGCGGAGCCATGAAGGCTTCGGCCACTTCCGGGCGTGAGACTTTGGCGAGAACCTTGTGGGGGATGACGACCGTGCCGTCTGCGCGCGCGTGCAGCCCTGTGACGCGGTACCGCACGAGCGCCGGCGTCATCTGCATGAACGCCGCCGCTTCGATGCGCACAATCCCTAGCTGCAGGAACAGATCGATCGTCCGCTCCTCAATCTCGGGTTGTGTCAGGTTGCACAACAGGTTCGCGCCAAACGACGCGGTGGAGGGCAGCGCCGATTGGATCGCCCGGAGATCATCGGCCACGCGATCCAGCCGCATGCCGCCGGTGCCGAGGTAGGACAGCAGTCCGGCCCGCGCCATCCGGATGACCATCTCCTTGGACGCGATGCCTTTGTACATGGAGCCGGCGACGTAGGCATACCGGACGTGGTGGGCGTCGCGGAATGCCCGCGCGCCCAGGTCTTCAGGCGCGATCACCTGCGCAACCGTTCGTTGACGATCGACGTCGCCCGCTCGACGCCCGATTCGCGGCGTACACGCTCGCCGATGGTCCGCGCGCGTTCGCGCATGGCGGAGCTGCCGGCCGTCTCCCGAATCGCCCTTCCCAGCACCTCCGGCGTGAGCCGTCTGTTGGAGACAGGCGCAGGGGCAACGCCCAACGCGTGTGCGCGTCTGGCCCAGAAGGGCTGATCCCACATGAACGGCGTGACCACCATCGGGACGCCGGCGCGCAGGCTCTGCGCTGTGGTGCCCGAGCCTCCGTGGTGCACGGTCAGCGCGACCTGCGGAAACAACCAGTCGTGAGGTACCGCGCCGACGGCATAGACGGTCGGCGGAAGGGTGACGTCGGGCGGCACATCGGTGCCGAAGGAGACGACGCCCCGCTGTCCTGCCTGCGCCAACGCGTCCACGATCAGATCCACTCTCGCGCGAGGACTCCGGCCACCGGCCTTGGTCGACATGCTGCCGAACCCGACATACACCGGTGGCGGTCCCGCCGCGAGAAAGTCGACGAGCGACGGGTCCGGCTGCCACTGCGGATCACGCTCCGGGAACCAGTACCCGGTCACATGCACCCAGGACGGCCAGTCGCCGGGTGGCGGGAGCAATTCAGGACTGAAGCTGTACAGGACCGGGATGGTGTCCGTCTGCACCAGTCGGCGCATGAACCCCGATTTCGGAAGCGGTGCAATGCCCAGCGTGGTCGTCCGCCACTGATTGATCGCATGACTCGACGGCGGCATAAAAAACAGCCGCTCGGTCAACGTGTGCGTCACCAGGTTGTAGCGTCCACCGAGGCTCGGTCTGGGTGCGAAGTTGATGCTGGGCATCGTACGCGTACGCGTAAACGGCGCGATGGCCACCGCAAAGGCCGGCACGCCGAGTTTCTCGGCGATGTGATACCCGCCGAACGCATTAAACGAAAAGATCAGGGCCTCGGCGGATCGGCAGGCGTCCCAACTGTCGACCAGGTTCTTTTCGATATGGGCCTTCATCTCGCGGTTGAAGGTTCCGTACGCCTTGAATCGCGCAAGGAGTCCGGCTTCGCTGTCAGCCACCGTCTGACCGGCCTCGCTCCCGAAGACCTCAAGTGGATTGCCCGCCACCGGAGCCAGCGTCAGGCCCTGTGCACGCACGACCTGAGCGAAGTACGGGTCGGCAGCGATCGTGACGTCGTGCCCGCTGCGCCGCAACCCGGCGCCGAGGGCCACATACGGCTGCACATCACCCAGGGAGCCATAGGCAAGAATCGTGATTTTCATGCGCGTCGATCCCAGGGAAACTTCTGATGCTCAACAAACTGACGGATGTTGTCCTGCACTTTGGGATCGTGCACCAGTGCGTCGATTTCGGCGATGGCCATCTCTTCCATGGTGTGCGACAGGTACCACATCTTCCGGAAGTAGGCCTTCATCCGTCGGACCGTGTCGGTGTCGAGCCGCGTCAGCCGCACGGCTGCGCGTCGGATGGCGTCGTCCAGATCAGGCACGACCTCGTCAACCAGCCCGGCAGCCCGCGCCTGATCGGCATCCCAGGTTTCGGTGGTCAGCGTCATCCGGTACGCCGCTTGGAATCCAATGCGGCGGATCAGCAGCGGCAGGACACACGCGGGCAACAATCCCCAGAGCGCCTCCGGCAGACTGAAACGGCTGGCCCGCGTGGCGAACACCAGATCACTGGCCGCGAGCAGGCCCACGCCTCCGGCCATGACCTGGCCGTCAACAGCCGACACGATCACCTTGCCGCTGGAAGCCATGCGCCGGAGGACGTCCATGTAGTGGACGTCGGCCACGTCCTGCCTCGTGTCGTGTCCCACGCGGTCGGCCATTTCGGCAAAGTCCATACCCGTGCAGAAAAATCCGTCGCGCCCCTGCAGCACCACGACCTGACAGTCGGCGTCGTGTTCGAGCACGTCCAGTGCCCGCGCGAGTTCGTTCAGCGTCTGCTGCGTGAGCGTGTTGCGCCGGGCCGGCCGGTCAAACGTGACCCAGGCCATCTTGTGGCGCCGCTCGATCGCGATCACGGCCGTCGATTGCGGATCAGCTCCAGCCATACACGCGATGGAAGCCTTTCACTTCCTTGAGCACCAGGAGGCCCTGACCAGCGAACAGCTCGTCGTAGAGATCGCGGAAGGGCGACACGTCCACGACCTTGTCCTGAACGCCGAAGATCCACTCCATGTTCAGGTCGAGCAACGCATCATACCGATCCATCGACAACTGCCGCCGCGCGGCCAGGTGGCGCGCGAGGCCCATTCCACGGAGACGGGCAGCGGACTCCGGCGTGACCACGCCGCTGTAGAACTCCGAGGAACAGCCGGATCCGTAGGAGAAGACGCCGACCCGTGACGGACGATCGAGGCCCGCGTGATCGATCAGACTGCACAAGGCCAGATAGACCGTGGCGGAATAGACGTTGCCCACCTCAACGCAGTACCGCAGCGAGGGCGCCACACGCCGTTGAAAATCCTGCTCAACCTGCGGGGCCGGTGTGCGGGTGAACT
>CAZLJG010000166.1:0-7223 GCA_964559545.1 uncultured Solibacteraceae bacterium
CCTGACGTTCCATCGGCAACCACCCGGCGTCACAGATGGGCCGTGATGCCGCCAGTTCCGCCTGCAGGGCGTCCGCCAGCTGCTTCGCAAGTTCGATATGTTCCGGGCCCTTGATGCCACGCCCAACAGACACGATGCGCTCGGCCTGTGTGAGGTCCACGGCCTGCTTCGCTTCGCGGAACGGCGCCTCCGGAGTCTGCCGAATCGCGGCCGGGTCCACCTGGGCGGCGACCTGTCGCACGGCTGCAGCAGCGCTGCCCTTCTTCACCGCGTCCACGCGAAACGCGCCAATCTGGAACGTCACGATGTGCGGCCCCGGACCGTCAACCACCACGTCGGCGTTGACCTTGCCCTGGAACATCAACCGCACGTACACGTGTGCGCCGTCCACCGACTTGAGGCCAACACAGTCGGCCACCAGCGGCGCATTGAGGCGCGCGGCCAGCTTCGGCGCGAAGTCGCGCGTCTGGTAGGTGTGCGGGAGCACGACATACGACGGCGCTTCGGCCGCGATAAGCGCTGCCAGCGCGGCGACAAACCCGTCCGGGGTGTAGGCGCCCAGCGCGGGGTGTTCGAGGGCGACGACACCGGCGACATCAGCCGCTGCCAGTTCGTTCGCAGGCCCGCTGACCGACGCGCCCGGCACGACGATCGTGATGGGCCCACCCATCTGTTGCGCGGCCGCGACCGCTTCCCACGACGCGCGATTGAGGACGCCGTCCTTCTGTTCCGCAATGACGAGGACCATGATTAGAACACCCTCGCTTCATCGCGCAGCACGCGCACCAGTTCGGCTGCGGCTTCCGCCGGCGTGCCGCCGATGAGGCGTGTGGCCTTCGTTTTTTCGGGCACGTAGATGGACAGGATCCGCTGACGCGCGGCCGCAGCGGCGGGCGCCGCCACCGCCTTAATTTCCTTCTTCTTGGCCGCCATGATCCCCTTGAGGGTGGCGTACCGCAGCTGGTTGATGCCGCTCTGAATCGTGAGCACCGCGGGCAGGGGCATGCTGATCCACTGGAACCAGCCGCCTTCCAGCTCACGCTTCACTTTCAGCGTCGAGCCGTCGACCTGCACTTCCATGATGATTGTCGAGTGCGCCATCCCGAGGCGCTCCGCGAGGATGACACCGACCTGGGCAAAACCCTGGTCGTCGGACTGCAGACCGGTCAGGACGAGGTCGCACGCTTCGTCCTTGATGGCTGCCGCAAGCGCATCGGCCGCGGTGAAGGCGTCCGCAGTGGCCAGATGGTCACCGTCCACGTGAATCGCGCGGTCGGCGCCGCGCGCCAGCGCCTCACGAATCACCTGCGTCACACGCGCAGGTCCAGCGGACACGACAATCACTTCGCCGCCGTGTTTTTCCTTCAGCCGCAACGCTTCTTCAAGCGCGTACGCATCCGGCTCGTTCAGTTCCCAGGCGGCATCCTGATCGCGGACCCAGGTCTTGTCGTCATTCACGCGTACTTGCCACTCGCGTGAGACGACTTGTTTGATACAGACGGCGATTTTCATGAACGTTCTCTATCTTCGGAGCCGCCGGGCTTCAGCCCGGCGCTGTCGCACTTACGCTTCGAACCGCTTCAGGAGCAACGTGCCGTTGGTGCCGCCGAAGCCGAACGAGTTCGACAACGCGTAGTCGATCATCATCGGCCGCGCCGTGTGCGGTGCGTAGTCGAGATCACACGCGGGATCCGGATTGTCGAGGTTGGCCGTCGGCGGCGCGATCTGATGCCGGACCGCCAGTGCCGTAATGCCGGCCTCAAGCCCGCCCGCCGCGCCCAGCAGGTGCCCCGTCATCGACTTGGTCGAGGACATGACCAGCTTGTGCGCGTGCTCGCCGAACGTCCGCTTGACCGCCAACGTTTCGGTCGGGTCATTGATCGGCGTCGACGTGCCATGCGCGTTGATGTAGTTGACCTTGTCGGGGGTGATGCCGGCCTTGCGGAGCGCCATCTGCATCGACCGCACGGCGCCATCCGCATCCGGCGGCTGCCCCGTCAGGTGATACGCATCCGACGACAAGCCGTAGCCGACGACTTCGCAGTAAATCTGCGCACCGCGCGCCGTGGCCGATTCGAGTTCTTCGAGGATGACAATGCCGGCGCCTTCGCCGATGACGAACCCATCACGGTCCTTGTCGAAAGGTCGACTCGCCCGCGTGGGCTCGTCGTTCCGCGTGGACAACGCGCGCATCGCGGCAAACCCACCCACGCCCATCGGCGTGATCGCCATCTCCGACCCGCCCGCGATCATCGTGTCCGCGTCGCCGCGGCGGATGATCTCGAACGACTCGCCAATGGCGTGCGCCGACGCCGTGCACGCGGTGCACGTCGCCAAGTTCGGGCCCTTCGCGCCGAAACGAATCGACACATGGCCGGCGGCCAGGTTGATGATCGACGCCGGAATGAAGAACGGGGAAATCCGGCGAGGGCCGCCGTTCAGCAGTTCCTTGTGCTCGTTTTCGATCGTGAGGAACCCGCCGATGCCCGACGCGATGAACACGCCGGTCCGGTCTGCATTCTCGGACGTCACCGCCAGCTTCGCATCGTCCACCGCAAACTGCGAGGCGGCGATGGCGAACTGGATGAAGAGGTCGATCTTCTTGACCTCTTTTTTCTCCACGAAGTTCAGAGGGTCGAACCCCTTCACCTCGCCGGCGATGCGCGACGCGTGCAGCGACGCGTCAAAGCGCGTGATGGGGCCGATGCCGCTTGTGCCGGCACACACCCCCGCCCACGTCGCGTCCGTCCCGAGTCCGACGGACGAGATCAGCCCGACCCCCGTGATGACGACGCGTCTGCTCACTTCTTCTTCGCGTGCTTTTCGATGTACTCGACGGCATCCTTGACGCGCGTGATCTTCTCGGCGTCTTCGTCCGGAATCTCGATGCTGAACTCTTCTTCGAAGGCCATGACGAGTTCCACCGTGTCGAGCGAGTCGGCACCGAGGTCATCCACAAACGACGCGTCCTGCGTCACTTCGTCCTCGTCCACGCCGAGCTGTTCCACGATGATTTTCTTAACCTGATCTGCGACGGCCATTCGATCCTCCCTTAAGTGTGCATCCCGCCATTGACGGAAAGCACGTGTCCCGTAATATACGCTGCCTCGTCCGAGGCCAGAAACCTGACCGCTGCCGCGATGTCCTCGGGCGTCCCGAGCCGCTGCAACGGAATCTTCTTCGCCCACTCCTCGTGGGCCCCGGCCGAGATCGCCTTCGTCATGTCCGTGTCGATGAGTCCTGGGGCCACGGCGTTCACCGTAATCCCGCGGGACGCCACCTCGAGCGCCAGCGCCTTGGTGAACCCGATCAGTCCCGCCTTGGACGCCGCGTAGTTGGCCTGACCGGCATTGCCGGCCTCACCCACCACGGACGTGATGCTGATGATACGGCCCTGACGGGCTTTCACCATCGACTTGAGCACCGCCTGCACGCAGGTATAGGCCCCGGTCAGGTTCGCGGCGATCACCGCGTCCCAATCATCACGCTTCATGCGCAGCATCAGCTGGTCCCGGGTGACACCGGCATTGTTGACCAGGATGTCGATCTTCTTCTGCCGCTCGAGCACGCCGGAGACCACGGCCTCCACCGATGCCGGGTCGGTCACGTCGAGGCTGGCCAGCTCCGCGCTGCCACCCGCCGCCCGAATCGCGTCCACCGTGCCGGCCGCATTGTCGCCGCGGGCCGCCGCCACGACATGGGCGCCGCCCGAGGCGAGTGCCAGGGCAATCGCTCGACCAATTCCGCGTGACGCGCCGGTGACCAGGGCCACACGGCCCGTCAACATGAACATGACAGCCTTCCTACTTCAGCACATCACCGGCATTCAGGCAATGAGCGCGTTTCTCAGCCTTGCCACAAGTCCCTCGTTGACGAGCTGCACGGCGGTGGCGATGCCGTTCCGGACGGCGCGGGCATCTGACCGACCGTGGCCCACAATCGCCAGACCGTTGACGCCCAGCAGCGGTGCACCGCCCCGCTCTCCCGCGTCCATTCGGGCCTTCAGGCGCTTGAACCCGCGGCCGACGAGCCAGTTTGCGATGCGCGAGGCCAGTGACTGGCCGACTTCCCGCTTCAGCATGCGTTCGAGGGTATCCACAAGCCCCTCGCCCACTTTCAACGCGACGTTGCCGGTAAACCCGTCCGTCACGATCACGTCGACGTTGCCGCTGAACATGTCGCGCGCGTCGAGGTTTCCGGCAAACGTGAGTCCCGGCACCACGGACAGCAGGGCGTGCGCGTCTCGGATGAGTTCGTTCCCCTTGCCCGGCTCTTCGCCAATCGACAGGAGGCCCACCCGCGGGGCGTCCAGCTTCAAGGCGACACGTGCGTACGCGGCGCCCATCATGGCAAACGCCCGGAGGTGCTCCGGCCGGCAGTCGAGTGTGGCGCCAGTGTCGAGCAACACGGCCTGGCCGGTCAAGGTGGGCATCAGGACCGCGAGCGCCGGGCGGTCAGCGCCCTCCAGCAATCCAAACGCGGCGTGGGCGGAGATCAGCGTGGCGCCCGTGTGGCCGGCGCTGTAACAGGCGTCCGCGTCGCCGCGCGCGACGGCCTCCACCGCCACCTTGATGGACGCACCGGGCTTCCGGCGCAGCGCCGCGAGCGGCGCTTCGTCCATCCCGATCACGTCGGGCGCGTCAACTTGTGTAATGCGGGAACGCCAGTCGGACGCGGATGCGTCCACGACACGCGCCAGTTCGTCGGCCACGAGGGCCGTGGGGCCCACCAGCTGGATGGCGACATCGAGCTCGCGCGCCGCCGCGACCGCGCCGGCGACGACCACCGCAGGGGCGTGATCGCCCCCCATGGCATCGACCGCGATGGTCGGGCGTGACAGAAGCTAGTCTTCCTTGACCGCGCGGACCTGGCGGCCGTTGTAGAAGCCGCAGTTCGCGCACACCTGGTGCGGCAGCTTCGGCTCCTGGCACTGCGGGCAGTTCATCGAATTGACCTTGGTCAACGAATCATGCGTCCGGCGCTTGGATGTGCGTGCTTTGGAATGGCGTCGTTTTGGATTTGGCATCGTTCTTACCCCTGACTCACTGTTTCTTCAAGTCTGCGAGCGCGGCCAGTCGTGGATCGATCCACTCCTGCTTGCACTCACAGGCTTCCCGATTGCGGTTCGACCCGCACACCGGGCACAACCCCCGGCACTCGTCCTGACACAACGGCTTCATCGGCAGAGCCAGCACAAACTGCTCCAGCACGACATGCCCGAGGTCGATGCTTTCGTCCCGATACTCGGCCAACCCAAGCACCTGGTCCTCCACATCGTCCTCAATCTCACCCGACTTGACCGTCTCGGCAGTGACCTTCGCGAGGTCGCCGGCCGGCACGAACCGGGTTTCCACGTGCGCGTTGACCGGCACCGTAAACGGCTCCAGGCAGCGGCTGCACGGCATTTCCAGGGTGGACGTCACGGTGACATCAAGCACCACTGTGGTGCCCTGGTCACGACGGACGGTGCCTTTCACCGTCGTCACACCCTTGACCGTGTACTCGTCGTGCAGATCCGAGGTCTGCACCGCGAACACCTCGGGGTCAATCTGCCGATTTACTTCTTCGGCACCCCGGCGTAAGCGACTGATATCGAGCAGCATGGTCCCCTCTACCGGCCGAGGCCGATAGCGCAAACGGAGAGTTTATCACGGGGTCCAGGGGTCCGGGAGTCCAGGGGTCCTAGACACTCCAAGACCTGGGCACGAACAGGTCCTCGAACAGGGCCACGGCGTAACGGTCGGTCATTCCGGCCAGAAAGTCCCGGGCGGCGGCGTCCAGGCCCTCGGAATCGACAGTCACGGGGTCCAGGAACTGCTCGGGCCGGGCCCGGAGCTTCTCCCAGAGCCCCCCCAGAATCCCGGCCGCTTTCTCGAATTCGGCCGTCGCCCGGGGGTTTTCGTAGACGGCCTGGAAGAGGAACGTCCGCATATCCAGGGTCGCCTGGAGCACTTCGTCGCTCATCCGGATTTCGGACAGGTCGCCCTTGAGGGTCTCGGTGACCACGTCGGTGACCATGGTGTTGATGCGCTGGGAGGACGTGGTCCCCAGGCGGGACGTGGCGCTCGCCGGCAGGTCGGCAGGGTCCAGCACCCCGGCCCGCACGGCGTCGTCAATGTCGTGATTCACGTAGGCGATGATGTCGGCCACCCGCGCAATCTGCCCCTCAATGGTCGACGCCCGATGCTCGGGCGGCGCGCCAACCGGGAGGCCGTGTTTGCCCTTGGAGTGCCGCGCGATGCCGTCACGCACTTCCCACGACAGATTCAGCCCCTGCCGGTTGTTCTCAAGCACATCGACGATGCGCAGGCTCTGTTCGTGATGACTGAAGCCGCCGGGCACGAGTTTGTCGATGACCCGCTCACCGGCATGTCCAAACGGCGGATGCCCGAGGTCGTGCCCCAGCGCAATGGCCTCCGTGAGTTCCTCGTGGAGCCGCAACACCTTCGCGATGCTGCGCGCGATCTGCGACACCTCAAGCGTGTGCGTCAGCCGCGTGCGGTAGTGATCGCCGGCCGGCGCAAAAAACACCTGCGTCTTGTGCTTCAGGCGGCGGAACGATTTTGAGTGAATGACGCGGTCGCGATCGCGCTGAAAGATCGGCCGAATCGGATCCGGAGGTTCCGCCTGCATCCGCCCCTTGCTTGTGCGGCTGCGTGACGCCTGCGGCGCCAGCGTCTCGTCTTCCCTCGCCTCCAGCTGTTCTCGAATCGACATGATGCGGACAGTTTACCGTGCCGGGAAGAACGTCGCGCCGTTCGCCATGGGCTCGATGCCAAAAATCGTGGCGACGGTCTGCCCGAGGTCGGCAAAGGTCGCGCGTGTGCCCAAATCGTGCCCTGGCACCGCGCCCGCACCACACAGCAGCACGGGCACGTGCTCGCGCGAGTGATCGGTGGAGGGTGTGCCGGGATCGTTGCCATGATCCGCCGTCACAACGAGCAGGTCGGTGTCGCGCAAAACAGGCAGCAGCTGCGCGAGCCGCGCATCAAACCGTTCGAGATTGGCGGCGTACCCTGCGACGTCATTGCGGTGACCGTACTTCGTATCGAAGTCCACGAGGTTCACGAAGATCAGGCCGCGATCGGTCACCTGCATCTCCTGCAGCACCACGTCCATGCCGTGATCGTCAGACGTGGTGTGTATCGCCTTTGTCAGTCCGCGCCCGGCGAACAGGTCTTCGATCTTGCCAATACCGACGACGGGATGACCGGCGGCCTTGA
>CAZLJG010000167.1:0-7201 GCA_964559545.1 uncultured Solibacteraceae bacterium
ATGGGGATCGTTTACGAGGCCGAGGACACGAAACTCGGCCGCAAGGTCGCGCTCAAGTTCCTGCCCGAGTCGCTGAACCTGTCGCCGGATGCGTCCGACCGCTTCGAACGTGAGGCCAAGCTCGCCGGCTCCCTGAACCACCCGAACATCTGCACGGTGCACGACAGCGGCATCTTCGAAGGACGCCGGTTCTTCGTCATGGAGATGCTCGAAGGCGACTCCCTGAAGTCCCTGATCAAAGGCGACCCACTTCCGGTCGACCGCATTCTCGACGTCGGTTGCCAGATTGCCGATGCCCTCGACGCCGCCCACACCAAGGGCATCGTCCACCGCGACCTCAAACCCGCGAACATCTTCATCACGAGCCGTGGCCAGGCGAAACTGCTCGACTTCGGTGTGGCAACCGCCGGCCCCGAACACGCGGCCGCGTCAGCCGACGAGACCCGTGTCGCCTCCGAAGCCCTCACGACGCCAGGCACGGCGATCGGTTCGGTCAACTACATGTCGCCCGAACAGGCACGTGGCGAACAGCTGGACGGACGCACTGACCTGTTCTCGCTCGGCCTGGTGTTGTACGAGATGGCCACAGGTCGACAGGCGTTTGGCGGGCAGACCACGGCCGTGGTCTTCGACGCGATTCTTAATCGCGACCCGCTGCCCGTCCGTCAGGCAAACCCGGCGATTCCCGTCGAACTCGATCACATCATCACGCGCGCGCTCGAGAAGGACCGCAAGATGCGGTACCAGACGGCCGCGGACTTGCTGTCAGAACTCAGCCGGCTGCGCCGCGACACCACGGGGCGTACGGTGGCGACCACTGCCGCTGCGCCTGCGCCGACGATGGCCAAGCCTGCGTGGTTTCGCTTTCTCATGCCGATCGGACTGGGCCTTCTGGCGATAGGTCTTGCCCTTGGCGGTTGGGCCTGGTGGATCAAATCCGACACACCTGAGTTCACCGCCCGCGATCTCGTCGTCATTGCCGACTTCGACAATACAACCGGTGATCCGGTGTTTGACGATGCGTTGCGGCAGGCGGTGTCGGTGCAGCTGCAGCAGTCGCCGTTTGTGACGCTTGTGCCCGACCAGACCATTCAGCGCACGTTGCGTCTGATGTCGCGGTCGCCTGAGGATCCACTGACCAGCGCGACGGCCCGGGAGTTGTGTCAGCGATCCGGGGCGAAGGCCTCGGTCGAAGGGTCGATTGCGTCCCTGGGATCGGCGTACGTCATCTCCCTCGGTGTCTTCAACTGCGCGACAGGCGGTTCACTCGCCCAGCGGCAGGTCCAGGCATCGTCGAAGGAAGAAGTACTCGCGAAGGTGGGTGAGGCCGTCACGCAGTTGCGCGAAGGGCTGGGCGAATCGCTCGCGTCGATTCAGAAGTACGACGTGCCGATCACGGACGCGACCACGGGGTCGCTGGAGGCACTGAAGGCGTACGGCCAGGCCATCCGTGTGCGGCAGACGCGTGGCGACGAAGCGTCCATTCCGTTTTTTGAACAGGCGACGCAGATTGATCCGCAGTTTGCGCTCGCCTTCGCGAAGCTCAGTGTTGTCGCGTCGAACATCGGCCGCAGTGAGGACGCGCGCATCAACGCCACGAAGGCGTTTGCGCTTCGGGAGCGCGTCAGCGAGTACGAACGCCTCTATATCGAGTGGAATCACGCCACGCGCGTGACGCTCGACCGCGCGGCCGCGCGCCGGACGCTCGAGCTCATGGTGGAGGCGTACCCGGGTGACTATGCCGCGCGCAACAACCTGGGCGTGTCGCTGCTGGGCGCGGCGGAGTTCGAGAAGGCGCTCGAGCAGTACCAGGCCGCGATGAAGATTGCGCCGGCCGAACCCACACCGGTCAGCAATGCAGCCTACGCGTTGATGTTCCTCGGACGTCTGGATGAGGCATTTGTCGCCGTCGACCAGACGCTGGCGATTCGACCTGATCCCGGGCTCGCGGTGACGCGCTGGACGGTCGCGCGCATGAACAACCATCCGAAGGCTGCGGAGTATGAGGCGGTCGCGCGCCAACTCGCCAGCCCACAGCAGGTGCTCTTCACCGACATGAACCTCGCCGTCTGGGAAGGTCGCCTTGCCGACTTCCGAAAGGTGGTGGAACAACTACGCGTCCAGGGTCGTGCGACCGGCAACGCCGAGCTGGCTGACGGGATCGGCATGGCCGAGATCGTGACCCTCGCGGTGGTCCAGCGCGGCGAGTGGATTCCACAAATGAAGGCGCTGCTCAAGACGACGCTCCCGCCTGCGGGATTTGCGCAGGTCGCCTCAGGGCTTGCGATCATCGGCGACATCGACGCCGTGCGCCCGCTTGTATCGCGCCTTGAAACGATGGACGCGAACGATCCGAGCCAGATTCAACCCGCACTGGTCGGGCGTGCGTTGGTGCTGGCGGCAGATGGGCGCCATCAGGAGGGGGCTGCGCTCATTGAAGCGCACCTCGTGCTCAATCCCCGCTCGCTCGAGCTGCACTATTACCTCGGCCTGGTGCGGGAACGCGCAGGTCAGATTGACGATGCGATCGCGCAGTACCGGATGGCGGTGCAGGCCCGCAACGTCCTCGGTCCGAACCCGGCGGTCATGGCGGCACGGTTGTCGCTCGGCCGTTTGCTCAAGCAGCGCGGCGACACCGCCGGTGCTGCCGAGCAGTTCGACGCGCTCGAACAGCAGTGGGCGAAGGCCGACGCTGACTTCGTGATGCGACAGACGCTCAGGCAGGCGCGGTAGCGCCTCAGAGGAACGTCAGCGTGTTGTTGCGGAAGTCGCCGCCGAGGATCGGGATGGAATCCGCGCCGAGCCACTGGTCGAGCACGCGGGCGTAGACGGCACGGAAGTCGGTTTCGTACTTCACGTCGTTGCCGTTGTTTTCGAGTGTGCCGTCGGCGTTGTTGGGATTCAGACTCGCGGCCGAGCCATAGAGGCCGCCGTTGACGCCGCCACCAAGGGCCATCATCACACCGGCCGCGCCGTGGTCGGTGCCCTGGCTGCCGTTTTCGATCACACGCCGCCCGAACTCGGAGAACTGCAACACCAGCGTGTCCTGCAGCAGGCCCTGATTGCGCATGTCGTTGTAGAACGTCAGCAAGCTGTCGCCCACCGTGCCCATCAGGTTCGTGTAGGCGCCGTTGGCCGCGTTGGTCCCCTGCCCGGCGTGTGTATCGAACCCTCCGGTCTGCACCCAGAACACCTTCGTGCCGATGCCGCGCGCGATCGCACCGGCCACGGCCTTGAGCGCCTGCGCCAGGCCGTTGTTCGCGTACGTCACTGTGCCGGTGTACGACGCCACTGACGCCACCCGATCCAGCGTGGCCAATGCGGCCGACGATGTGCCGTTGACGAATGCGACGTGTGGTCGATCCACCGGCACGTGGGAGGCGATATTGGCCATCGTGGCGCGTGAGTAGGTCGCTTCAGTGCCCGTGTTCGGGCTGGAGAACGCGTAGCCGGCCACACTGGGAATCGCGGGCACACTGATGCGGCGCCCTTCGAGCGCGTGCGGCAATTCGCGCACCGTGCTCCAGCCAACGAGGGGATCAACGGGATCCGGCAGTGCATCGAGATACCGCCCGAGCCAGCCGGCACCACTCGAGTTGGCCGGATTCGCCGTGGACCAGATGTCGGTGCCGAGAAAGTGCGAGCGACTGGAGTTCGGATACCCCGTGCGCTGGATAATCGCGAGATCGCCCTGGTCAAAGATCTGGCGGAGCCCCGTCAGTCGCGGATGGAGGCCGAGCGCCTTGCCCGTCCGATCGGCGCCCACCTGCAACACGTTGGCTGCCGGTACCGCCAGTGTGGGCCGGCGCGAGTAATAAAACGGGTCGGTGTAGGGCACCAGCGTGCTGAGGGCGTCGTTGCCGCCGCTCAGATACAGCACCACCAGATTGCGTCGCGAGGCGCCCTGGGCCCGCGCGATGTCGCTCAGGAAGGCCGGGGCCGCCATGCTGACGGTGAACGCCGTCACCCCGCCTTTGACGAATTGTCGTCGTGTGACCTTCATGATCGGGTCCCTTCCCTACACAAACTGGAACTCGCCGGAACCAACCAGCAAGTGGAACAGGCCGCCCGCTTTGGTCAGCAGTTGCGCGTCGGACCCCGTCCAGGTGCCACCGGCGCGGACGTAGTCGAGCAAGGCCGTATTGACGGGTGCGGGCAGGGGCGGCATCGACAGCTGCCCGACGGCAAAATCAAGCAACGTCTGCGGCGACGTTCGATGGTTGCGCGCGGCGTTGCGCAACTCAAACCGTTGGTTGGTGACCAGCTGCGCGGCAAAATTCATGCGAGACAACATCGCCCCCGTCGAGAACCACGCGGGGCCGAGCGCCCAGCCATTCACGTCCGGCGGTTCAAACAGCTGCTGCCCCATGTTCAGGAGCGGCGTGAGCGCATCATTGACCGAGAACCCGACGTATCCGACTTCCTTCAGCGATCGCACGACGTACTCCACGGGCCACGCGTACCGCGCAAAGTGGCTGCGTGAACTCCGGAACTGCGTGCTCATGAAGACTTCGCGCAGGACCGGACGCATCTGCGTGTCGTTCGCGAGATAGATCCCGGCAATCCGATCCACCCAAGCCGCATCCGGCGCCTCGATATCGCTCACAAACCACGTCCACAGCCGGCCCGCCAGCCTGCGTGCGGTCTGCGGATGAATCGCCAGCGCGTTGATCAGATCCAGACCGTCCTGCAGCCCATTGGCCGCAGCCCTGGCGGGGATGACCTTCGACCCGTTCGGATAGATCGCAAACGTGAACGTCTTGGCGTTGGTATCGTGTTGCGCCTGATTGAAGTTGAACACGTACTTCGCGGTGGGCGTATCCCGCGTGCCCTGCAGGGCGATGTTCCAGCCTGTAAACACGCGAGCCGCCGCATACACATCGGCTTCCGTGTAATTGCCGATGCCGAACGTGAACAACTCCATCAGCTCGCGGCCGAAGTTTTCCTGCGGCTGCGCCTTCACGTTGGTGCGGCCATCAAGCCACACGATCATCGCCGGGTCGCGCGCGACCTCGACCAGCAGGTCGCGGAAGCTGCCGATGCCAAGCTGGCGGAACATCTCGATCTGCCCGCGCACACCGGCGGTATCCGTGGACGGCTTCGCGTCCATCAACCGCGTCGCTTCCGTCTGATTGAAGCTGCCCGCGAGTTTGCTGTAGGCCGTTGCGAAATGATGGTGCCAGAAGAGTGCGAGTTTCTCCTGCAGCGGCGCGGGCGAATGCACCATGCGGAACAACCAGCGCTGCCGGGCGTCATTGATCACGATGTTCGGCGTGAACACGCCGTTGCGCGCCGTGACCCCGACCTGGCCTGGCGTCTGCATCAGATGATCGACGTCGGTCGTCAGCGGATCGAAGCCGACGAGGTCGTCAACGATTTCCGTGTAGGACCGACCGAGGTAGGACTCACGCTCGACCGGCGAGGCCCCAAAGCCCGCCCGTCTCAGCAGATGGTCGAGTAACGGCCATTCACCGGAAATTTGCATACAAGTACCCCAGCCTCCCGTGATCCCTGGAGATTAGACCCGACGGAGGCCCCAGATGTTACAGCGCGCGGGCAAAACCCAAAAGGGCATCGTCTTTGGTCGATTTTCCGGTGAAATGCCGCAAAGCTGCCTGCGCCGCCACCCAGGCCCAGGCTTCCCCATGCCAGCCAAACGCCATGGAAAAGAAGTGAAACGGGTAGTTCCGATGGGGGCCAATCCAGGGCAGGCCGTCCGCGGTTGTGACCACCGGCAGGTCCCAGCCAAACGCGGGCGGAAGGCCGGAAATATCGGGATATCTCAAGGAAAGCTCGTACATCAGCTGGTTTGTGCGCGCAATCACGGCCTTGTCGCGGAGCGGCGCCGGCACCTCAGGCCCGGCCAGGCCGGTGAACAACGCCCGGCCATCCGACAGCCAGCGCAGCCACCGCGGCGACTCGGTGAATTCGGAATACAAGGCCTCGCGCGGCCCCACCGCCCGGCGCATCGCCGCCGGCAGCGGGTCGGTCACCACCATGTAGCCGGTGGTGGCACGCACGTGCCGCTGCAGCTGATGGAACACCTTTCCGGGTTCACCGGTGGCGACGACGACACCCTTTGCGGTGATTGTGGCGCCCGCCAACACCACCGTCACTTCCTTCCGCGTAAACGTGGTCTTCTTCACGCGCGCGTGTTCGATGATCTTCACGCCCTTCTTGAGGGCCGCGTCCGCGAAGCCACGGCCGGCCTTCACCGGATCGATCACGCCGGCGTCACGCAGCCGCATCGCGCCCTGCGTTTCGGTGACAAGCGCGGTGCGCGCCGCAGGCGGCGCCACCCACAGACCGTCCAGTTTGGCCGACTTGCGCGCGGCGATTTCCTTCTTCACTTCAGCCGCATCGTTGGTGAACGGCGCGTTCACCAGAAGATCGGTCGCCGAGAACTCGCAGGAAATCTTCAAGCGCTTGAGCGCCGCCGGCAGGTCCTTCGCCGCGTCCTTCACCGCGTGAAACGCCACCTTCGCCGGACGCGCACCGGCCGACTTCGTGCCCACGACGAACCCGATGTCCGGCGTTGGCAGAATCGCTCCCATGGCGTGGCTCGTCGCACCAGACAGCAACGTCTCCGCTTCGACAAGCATGACCTTCAGCCCGGCGTTGGCCAGCACCCACGCCGTGGCACATCCGGTGAGTCCGCCACCAATCACCACCACATCGGTTGTGTGATGGCCCTTGAGTGACGGAGCGGCGGCGCGAGCGGGACGCGCAGCAGGCTTCGCCTTGCGTGTCCAATAGGACTGTCCGTAGTTCGGCATGGCTACGCCACAGGATAGCCGAGGTCGGTGATAAGGTTCGCGGCAATGACATCGACCGGAAGGCCCCAGCAACTCGGGTTCGGGATGGTGGTGGCCCTCGTGATGGGCAACATGATCGGGTCCGGCGTCTTCCTGTTGCCGGCCTCTCTGGCAGCGTTCGGCGGGCTCAGCATCGCCGGATGGCTCGCATCGGCCGCAGGCGCAACATGCCTGGCCCTCGTGTTTGCGCGACTCGCGCGACTCACCCCTGCCGCCGGCGGCCCCTACGCCTACACTCGACAGGCCTTCGGGGACGTGCCGGCGTTCCTGGTCGCCTGGGGCTACTGGATCTCGGTCTGGGGCACCCTCGCGGCACTCGCGGTGGCAGGCGTCGGGTATCTCGACCCATTCATTCCCGGCATTGTGCGCACACCGGCCCTCGCGGC
>CAZLJG010000168.1:0-7183 GCA_964559545.1 uncultured Solibacteraceae bacterium
CCGGGCCGTCGAGGCGCTGCAGGTTGCAGTTGATGACGAAGATCAGGTTGTCGAGTTTCTCGCGCGCCGCGAGCGAGATGGCGCCAAGCGCTTCCGGCTCGTCGGTTTCGCCGTCGCCGAGGAACGCCCACACCTTCTGGCTGGACGCCGGCTTGAGGCCGCGGTTCTCGAGATACTTGTTGAACCGCGCCTGATAGATCGCCATCAGCGGGCCGAGGCCCATCGACACCGTCGGGTATTCCCAGAAGTCGGGCATCAGCCACGGGTGCGGATACGACGAGAGGCCGCCGCCTTCGCGCAGTTCGTGGCGGAAGTTGTGGAGGTGCTTTTCGTCGAGACGGCCTTCGAGGAAGGCGCGCGCGTAGACGCCGGGGGACGCGTGGCCCTGGAAGTAGATCAGGTCGGCGTCGGCGCCGGCTTCCTTGCCGCGGAAGAAGTGGTTGAACGCCACTTCGTAGAGCGTCGCGGCCGACGCGTAGGTCGAGATGTGGCCGCCGATGCCGTCCGACTCGCGGTTGGCGCGCACGACCATCGCCAGGGCGTTCCAGCGAACGATCGACTTGATGCGTCGTTCGAGTTCGCGGTCACCCGGATACGGGACCTGTTCGGTCGCCGGAATGGTGTTGATGTAGGGGGTGTTGGATGAAAACGGCTCCCGGAAGCCGGCCGCTCGGGCCCGGGTCCTCAGCGCGTCCATCAGGCGGAAGACGCGGCTCTTGTCGCCAGTCTTCAGCACATAATCCAGGGATTCCAGCCACTCGCGGGTCTCAATCGACTCGAGTGCTGCTGCGTCTTCAGGGGCCATGTTCTTCATTCGTCTGGTTCCTCAACTCCTCAGCCCACTATTGTAGCCTCCTGAGGCAGAATCAGGCATATGACCGGACGCCACGCCGCGCTGCTCTTCACCGCCCTGACATTTTCGTCGGCCTGCACCGCTGAGGCCCCTACGGAGCCACCCCCTGTGACCGGATCGCCTCTCGCTGCCCAGATTGCCCGTTTTGCCCCTGTCGACATCACCGTGGACCTCTCCGGCCTGCCGGCCAACGAACGCCAGGCCCTCGACGCGATGGTGGCCGCCGCGCGGCTGTTTGATGGGCTGTTCCTGCAGCAGGTGTGGGCCGACAATCCGGCGTTGCTCGCGCAACTCGCGCAGGACCAGTCGCCGGGCGGACGCGAGCGTCTGCATTACTTCCTCATCAACAAGGGCCCGTGGTCGCGGTTGGATGAAAACGCGCCGTTCATTGACGGCGTCGGGCCCAAGCCGCCGCAGGGCAACTTCTACCCTGCCGATGCCACGAAGGAGGAAGTCGAAGCGTGGATGAAAACCCTGCGCGGCGCCGACCGGCAACTCGCCGTGGGATTCTTCTCCACCATCCGGCGCAACGCGTCGGGCTCGCTGATGGCGGTGCCTTACTCCGTCGAATACCAGAACACGCTCGCGGCGGCCGCCGACCACCTGCGCCGCGCAGCGTCGCTGACCTCGCAGCCCACGCTGAAGCGCTTCCTCGAACTGCGGGCCGCGGCGTTCAAGTCCAACGACTACTACGCGAGTGACGTGGCGTGGATGGAGCTGGATGCCTCGATCGAACCCACCATCGGCCCGTACGAGACCTATGAGGACGGCTGGTTCGGATACAAGGCCGCGTTCGAGGCGTTTGTGACCGTGCGAGACGCCGCGGAGACCACCAAGCTCGACGTGTTCGGCGGCGAGCTGCAGGGACTCGAAGACGCGCTGCCGATCGACGCGCGGTATCGCACGGCGAAGATCGGCGCGATGGCACCGATGCCTGTGGTGAACGTGGTGTTCGCGGCCGGCGACGGCAATCGCGGCGTGCAGACGGCCGCGTTCAACCTGCCGAACGACGACCGCGTCATCCGCGAGAAGGGCTCCAAGCGCGTGATGCTCAAGAACGTGCAGGAGGCCAAGTTCAAACACGTGCTCACGCCAATCGCGCAGGTCGCCATTGCTGCCGCCGATCGCGACAAGGTGTCGTTCGACGCATTCTTCACGCACATCCTGATGCATGAACTCATGCACGGCCTCGGCCCACACGTCGTGCACGGCACGCAGACACCCGTGCGCGAGGCGCTCAAGGACACCTACTCCGCGCTCGAAGAGGCCAAGGCCGACATCTCCGGTCTCTGGGCGCTCGCGCAGCTCGCCAACAAGGGCACGATCTCGGCCGACATCGCCCGGTCGATGTACACCACCTTCCTGGCGTCATCGTTCCGGTCCATCCGCTTCGGCCTGACCTCGGCGCACGGTCGCGGACAGATCCTGCAGCTCAACTACCTGCTCGACAACGGCGCCGTCATCGTCAACGCCGACGGCACGTTCTCGGTGGTGGACTCAAAGATCGCTGACGCGGTGGCCAACCTCACGCGCGACATCATGACCATGCAGGCGGTCGGTGACTACGCGGCCGCAGAGGCGATGCTCGCCAAGATGGTCGTCGTCCGTCCCGAGGTCCAGGCGGTGCTCAACAAACTCACCGGCGTGCCGGTCGACATCGAGCCGCGGTTTACGGCGATCAAGTAGGCCGATCCGGAACATTCGCTTGCGTTGATCCGTCTGGCTATGTTGGAATTCGGCATACGCCATGCGAACAACACGACTCGGACTCGGCACGATCACCATCCTCCAGGCGCTTGAGGGCGACCGGCGGTTTGGATTCGACATCATGGACGCCACGGGCCTTACGTCGGGCACCGTGTATCCCGCGCTTGAGCGGCTCGAGGAACTGGGCTACGTGCGCTCCAAGTGGGAGCGGGACGCCATCGCGCACAAGGATGGGCGTCCGGCACGGCGGTATTTTGAAATCACGGCTGCCGGCAGCAAGGCCCTGACCGAGGCCCTCGCCCGCTATCCCCTGCTCGCCACACCCGCGCGCCGGCCGGGACGATGAGATGACGATGCAGGTGTCGCAGCAGGCGCTCCGGTTTGTGCGGTGGTGTGCGTGGCTCGTGCCCGCAGACCGGCGCACCGACTGGCGGCGCCAATGGGACGCCGACCTTCTCGCGCAAGCCGCATTCCTGCTGGCCGACGGCCGTGCTTCCGGCGTGGTGCGACGCGACCTCTTCCAACGCAGCCTCGGCGCCCTGTCCCATGCCCTCTGGCTGCGCACTCGTCAATGGAGAACACTCATGACCGCACAGGATCTTCGGTACGCCGTCCGCGGCTTCCGGCAGCGCCCCGGCTTCACCGCCGCCATCGTCATCACGCTGGGTCTGGCGATTGGCGCGACGACAACCATCTTCAGTTGGGTGGACGCGCTGGTGCTGAATCCGCTACCTGGTGTGCCTCGCGCGTCCGAGCTTGTGCTGGTCCGCTTCGCCTCTCCGTCGAGAACGAACTTGAGCTTCTCGTATCCCAACTACCGCGATGTGCGTGATGCCGCACCGGGAGGGCTTCAGGGCATCGCCGTCAAGGACATGATGGCCACCACCGTCCGCATTGACGGTGGCTCACCCGAGCGCGTGTGGGTGGAGTTGGCGTCCGGCAATTTGTTCGACGTCCTCGACGTGCGCGCCCTGCACGGCCGGGTGCTGCAACCCGACGATGAGCGGGAGCGGCGACCGGTGGTGGTCATCAGTCATGCGATCTGGCAGACGCGCTTTCAGGGCGCGACCGACATCGTCGGGCGCGGTGTATCCGTCAACGGTGTGCCGCTCACGATCGTTGGTGTGACGCCGGAAGGCTTCCGTGGGGCGATGGGCGGACTCTCGATGGACCTGTGGCTGCCGATCACGCTGCACCCTCAGCTGACCGGCCGCGAGGTGCTCGAGAGCCGCGGGAATGGGTTCCTCATGTCCATTGCGCGACTGGCGCCTGGAGCCACGCCGGAGCAAGCCGAGGCGGCCCTGCGCGTCATCTCGGACCGTATGGTGGCCGACGAATTGATCAACAAGACCTGGCGCCTGCGCGTGGCGCCGCTGTCGGAAGATGGCGCCGCGATGGTGCTGCTGCCGGTCGTCTCGGTGCTGATGGGCCTCGTGGTCTTGGTGTTACTGATTGCCTGCGCCAATGTGTCGGGACTGCTGCTCGCGCGAGCGGTGGCGCGTCAGCACGAGTTGGCCGTGCGCACGGCGCTCGGTGCCGGCCGATGGAGATTGGTACGGCAGCTGTTGCTTGAAAGCGTACTGCTGGCTGGCGCAGGTGGCATCGCGGGCGTGTTGTTGGCCCAGTGGACGAGCCGTGGCCTCGATGCGCTGCTACCACCGCTGCCCTATCCCGTGCTCGTTGACGCCAGCGTGAATCTGCGTGTGCTGGGTTTCACCCTCGTGGTGGTGGCGGTCGCAACGATCCTGTTCGGGCTCGTGCCCGCGCTGCAGGGTTCGCGCACGCGGTTGTTGCAGGCCGTTCGTGCCTCGCGCGCCTCATCGTCCACGCCAGGCCGCGCGCGACTGCGGAGCACGCTCGTGGTCGCCCAGGTCGCACTCGCACTGGTGTTGCTGGTGTGCGCCGGGCTCTTCCTGCGCACGTTGTCGAATGCGTACGACGTGGATCCCGGCTTCAGCCGGCGGAATGCCGTGCTCGCCACGTTTGACATGAGTGCGCTGCGGCTGGATGAGACAAAGGGCCGCGCGTTGCTCGATCAAATCATGAGCCGGGTGCAGACAATGCCAGGTGTGGAGCGCGTGTCGGCCTCCACAATGGTGCCGCTGTCGATTGGCGGCGCGTCGGATACGAGTCCCGACATCGAGGGCTACACGCCCGCCAAGGACGAAGAAGTCGTGGTGTATTACGGCATGGTGTCGGCCGGCTACTTCGACACGATGGGCATTCCGCTCGTGTCGGGTCGGCCGATCGATGATCGTGACCGCGCCACAGCCGCGCCGGTCGTCGTCATCAATGAAACGATGGCGCGCCGGTATTGGGCCGGCCGCGACGCGGTGGGTGGACGCCTGCGCGCCGGAGACGACTGGGCGACAGTCATTGGTGTGGCGCGCGACGGCAAGTACGGCCAGTTGGTGGAAGAGCCGCGGTCGGTGATGTACCTGCCGATCCATCAGGAATATCAGTCAGCACCGGTGCTGCAGGTGGCCACGTCCGGCCCAGCCGGCCCCGCGATCGATGGCGTGCGCCGGGCAGTGGCTGAAGTAGCGCCTGACCTCGCGCTGTATGACGTGCGCACGCTGGAGGAACACCTTCGCATGAGTGTGGCCATTCCCCGCATGGCGGCACTGCTGCTCGGCATTTTTGGCGGACTGGCGTTGCTGCTATCGGCGGTCGGACTCTCGGGTGTGATCGCGTTTTCCGTCAGTCAGCGCACGCAGGAAATTGGAGTGCGCATGGCGCTGGGTGCCGACCGTGGTCGCGTGCTGCGTAGTGTCCTCGGCCAGGGCGCGCGACTCGCCGTCGTCGGCGTGGGCGTCGGGCTCGCGGGGGCCGCGTTTTCGACGCCCCTGCTGAACACGTTGCTCGTTGGTGTGAGCCCCACCGATCCGTTCACCTTCGGTGCGACGGCCGGCGCGTTGTTGCTGGTGGCTCTCGTGGCCGCCTGGATCCCCGCAAGACGCGCCGCAGGGTTGAATCCCGTGGAAGCGCTCCGAGCAGAATAGGACTTCGTTTACACTGTCGGCACCATGAAGAAGTCCCTGCTGACTGTCGCCATTGTTGGTGTGCTGGCCTCCGGTGCATCCGTGTCCACACAACAGACCCCGGCTGCGGCTCCGCCGCAGGCGCCGGCCGCCCCGGCCCAGCCGGCTGATCCGATCCGCGAACTTGTCGGTCATCTGGAACTTGGCCGCTACAAGGACACGCTGCGTGGTCTGGCGCAGTTTGGTGATCGCCAGCAGGGCACCAAGCGGAATCGTGATGCGATCGATTGGATCGAAGCGCAGCTCAAGAGTTACGGGTGCACCAACACCGAGCGCATCACCTATCAGTACCCTTCGCCGGAAGCCTCTGACCCGGCGACTGCTGCCGCGGCGGCGGCACGCGCTGGTGGTGCTGGACGCGCGGGTGGTGGTCAAGGTGCCGGTCGTGCGGGCCAGGGTGCTGGCGCTGGGCGCGGTGCCGCTCGTGGCGGTCAGACGGCGGCCACGCCGCCTCCCCCACCCACAACCCAGGAGATTCCACTCCCCGGCTCGCCCGGATGGGTGCGTCGTGGCCGTGAAGGTGGATCGACGCAATACGGCTACCGCGGCCGCACGGGCGTGAGCAATTCTTTGGACGCGCAGCCGGACGCGCGTCTTCGCGAGATCAATGCGGAACCGAGCACGCCGGGTGAACGGCAGCAGGTGTTCTGCACGAAGATCGGGTCCACGCGTCCGCAGGAGATGTACATCATCGGCGCGCACATGGACGGTCTCGGCAAGGGTGAAGCGGTCAATGACGACGCCTCGGGCACGGCGCTGGTGATGGAACTCGCGCGCATCCTCCACATGCCGGGCGTCACGTCGGATGTGTCCATTCGCTTCATCCTCTGGAACAACGAAGAGAGCGGACTCAACGGCGCGTGGGCGTATGTCAATCAGCGCGAGAAGCTGCAGGGCATCGAGAGTCCGGCAGGGTCAGGCCGGTATCCGGAGCCGAAGTGGCTCGGCATGATTCAGCACGACATGATGATGTGGGATCACGGCATGCCGAAGGCTGATGGATCGGTCGATCGTGACCAGCGCCCCGAAGCGGACGTGAACATCGAGTTCCAGTCCGACTCGAAGTTTGTGGATCAGTCGATGAAGCTCGCCTTTGCACTCAAGGCGGCTGCGGACCAGTACACGACGCACTACCCCGCCACGGTCGGTCCGCACATGACCAACACCGACTCGCGCCCATTCCAGGACCGCGTCGCGGCGATCAGCCTCCGCGAGAACGAACGCGGCATGCAGACCGGCGCCGGCTGGAATCCCCACTGGCACCAGCCGACCGACGTCATGTCCACCTTCACCGACAAGGACTTCCTGCTCGGGTTGAACGCGGCGCAAGTGACACTGTCAGGCGTCTCACGCTTGGCTGGCGTCAAGATCCAGAAGTAGTTTCACAGGGAGGCGCGGAGGAAGTGCCTCCGTGCCTCCCTGTAATTTTCTTCTCAGCGAAGCACGGTGGTCGTCGTCGTGATCGCCAGCGCGGACTCGGACGACATCGAGCGGTAGTAGCCGACGAAGCGGTTGGTCTCGGGTGCATCGTACGTGCTGAGGTTGTCGGCCCACCTGAACCCGATGGGTTGGAACCACAACG
>CAZLJG010000169.1:0-7172 GCA_964559545.1 uncultured Solibacteraceae bacterium
GTCCTTCGCCAGTTGCTGCGCCATCGCCTTCGCGAGGCTGATCTCGGCCGCCTTGACCGCGTTGTACGTCATGCGCCCACCGGATTCGCGTCCCCAGATGGACGCAATCATGAGGATCACGCCGCCACCGGTCTTGCGCATTTCCGGCACCGCGAGCCTCGACAGACGAATCGCCGGGAACAGGGTCTGGTCCAACGCGCTGGTCCACTCCTCGTCTGACGTTGACGCGATATCAGTCCCTCCGGCTTTGCCGACGTTGTTGACCACGATGTCGAGGCGGCCGAACGTGGCGACCGTCTCGCTCACGAGTCGCGTGACGTCTTCGGACTTTGACACGTCCGCCTGGACCGCGAGCACGGCATCGTCGCGGCCGGCCAGGGCGCGCAGGTTGGCCGCTGCGGCCGCCAGGGCGTCGGCGCCCCTGGCGCAGATGGCAACGCGCGCGCCCTCCGCCACGAGCGCCCGCGCGGACGCCAGGCCCAGGCCCTTGCTCGAGCCGGTCACAATCGCGACTTTGTCACGCAGATGCAGATCCATCGTCGTTCCTTACTCCGCTGTCATCGTGGCGGTCCGCCGCCGGTGAGGTCGTTCAGTCGCCAATCATAGGCGCCAAACGCCATGGTGAAGGTATTCAAAGCGAGGAATTCGCGCTCGCTCGGAAAGAGGTGCGGGTAACTCATCGCCATCAGGGCGCGCTCGAGCGGAGACCGGTTCGCCCACATCTCGCCGCCCTTCGGAAATCCCGCCACAAACTGCGCTTCGCGCCAGCTGAAGAGCGGCGTGACTTCGACGACACCGGTGGTCCGGTTGATCCGAAGGGCATCCCGTCGCACCACAAATTCCCTGACCGCCTGAGTCAACTGCGCCTCGAGTTGTGCCGCGCGATAGGGCTCACTGCGCAGGCGCGCGCTGCCCAGCGTGCCACGGCCGAGGGCGAGCAACATGCGGGGATCACCAAAGCCGGCAATCACGGTCTTTTCGATCGCATCCAACGTCAGCAGCTGTCCCGCGACGCGATGTTTCACCGTGTCCATGCCACCCGGGACCTGCGCGATGCTCTCAGCCGGATAGCCTTCGGCCTTGCCGCGAATCGGGTAGGCATTGATCACCGTGCGGAGCACGAGTGCGTTGTACGCATTGATCCAGAACGCGCGCTGCTCCTCCGGAGAGGCGTTCGCCAGCCAGGCATCAGCCCCATCAAGCGACGCCACGAAGCGATCCAGCCCTGCGCGTTCGGTCTTCAGGGCGGCGTAATAGACCAATCCGTCGCGGACGTACACGTCGAGGATGCGATCGAGTGGCGCGTAGGGATCAGCCTGTGCGCGCAGCTGGGGGGATGTTCCCGCCGCTGCGACGATCACCAGCAACGCTGTCAGTACACGGCTCCGCATGCGAGCCAACATCATAGTGGAGGCCGAACCCTCAGGTCCGGCTCAAAAACTCAGCGAGCGCCTGGTTGAACGCGACCGGCGCCTCAAGATTCGACAGGTGCCCCGCGTGCGGAATGAAGACCCTGGTCGCGGACGGCAGTGCGGCGACCATTGCCTCACTGTCAGTCGGAGGCGTCAGCACATCCTCGTCGCCGCAGATCACGAGCGCGGGACACGTCAGGCCGGCCAGGAGCGACACCGAGTCCGGTCTGGTTTTCATCGCGCCAAGCGCTGAGGCGACCGCTTCCGGCGTGTTGCGCAGGATGATCGTCCGCACCGCCTCGGTCAGGTCGGGTTGATCACGCTGGGTCGTCGCACCAAGCAGCTTGGGCAACATCGCATCCGCGATCGCCGCCACACCCTCCGTCTTCACCTTGGCGATCATGGCGTCACGCCCCGCTTGTCCCTCGGGCGTATCCGCAGTGGCTTTTGTGTCGGCCAGCACCAGGCCGTCGAGCCGGGTGGCCGACGCACGGGCCACGGCCAGCGCGATGTACCCCCCCATCGACAATCCGCCCACAACCGCGCGATCGATATCGAGGTGGTTCATCAGCTGCAACACATCGGCCGCATGGCTCGCCATCGTCGCCGTATCGAGCCCGACGTCCTGATAGGCCTGCCCGACACCTCGAAATCCACGCACGTCTGGCGCGATGAATCGCCAGCCAGGCGGCACACGATGCAACTGCGGCAGCCACTGGTCGGCGCTGAGCGGAAACGCATGCAGCAGGATGCACGCTCGACCGCTCCCTTCTTCGTGATACCGGACGGTACGGTCGAGCAAGTGGGCGTATTTCGGCGTCATGACGCTAAAATGTCATACATGCTGCGCCGTGTCTGTATCGCTTTGCTCGTCGTCGGCTCGTTGGCGGGCTGTTCACAGGAACTGGAACCAGAGGACAACATGCCCCCATCGAACAATGCCCCCGGCGCAATTCCTGCCCCACCTGACGTCGCGGCTGTGCCGGCCGATGCCCAGGTGACGGCCACCGGACTGGCATCCCGCCTGTTGTCTCCAGGGACGGGCACCGAGAAGCCGACGGCCGAGTCTCTCGTGCTCGTGCACTACACGGGATGGACGACCAACGGCGAGATGTTCGACAGCTCCGTGGTTCGCGGCGAACCAGCAGACTTTCCACTCAACCGCGTGATTCCCGGGTGGACCGAAGGGCTGCAGCTGATGGTCACGGGCGAAAAGCGCCGGTTCTGGATTCCCGCCAAGCTCGCCTATGAAGGCCGCCCCGGCGCCCCGCAGGGCATGCTGGTGTTCGACGTGGAGTTGCTCGACTTCAAGGCCCCCACGCCTCCGATTCCCGCGCCGCCGGATGTGGCCGCAGTCCCCGGGGATGCCACGCGCACGCCGACCGGTCTCGCCTCCCGCCGACTCTCGGCGGGCACGGGCACAAACAAACCCGTCGCGTCCTCCGTGGTTCAGGTGCACTACACGGGCTGGACCACCGACGGCATGATGTTCGACAGCTCCGTCGCGCGTGGCGAGCCCACGGAGTTCCCGCTCAATCGCGTGATTCCCGGGTGGACCGAGGGTCTGCAGTTGATGGTCGTTGGTGAGAAGCGCCGGTTCTGGATTCCGAGCAAGCTGGCGTACGACGGTCAGCCTGGTGCGCCTGCCGGCATGCTCGTCTTCGACGTCGAACTGCTCGCGATCAAATAGGTCGGGGGGTTCCGTGGGTCGATGGTTCGTGGGCGTGGCCGTCGCGCTGGGTGCGACGGCCGTGATGGCGTCGCCCGACGTGGCCACGTCGGACGCCTATCTGCGATCGACCATCGGGCTGTCCGCAGGTGACGTGAAGCGTCTCCACTCGGGGAGGACGATCGCGACGATCCTGCACGGCCGCGACGGCCGGGAAGTGGTGACCTTTGGCGCCGTGCGCATCAATCGTTCGCCCGACGACGTCCTCAAGTATCTCTCCGAAGGCGAGGCGCTGCGGCACGGCGACGCCGTGCAGCAATTTGGCGTCGTCAGTGTCCCGCCCAAGCCGGATGACTTTGCGAGCTTCACACTCCCGGCGCACGGCGTGACCAGTCTGCGAAGCTGTCGCATCGGCGACTGCGAACTGCAGTTGCCCGGCTCGGTCATCACCCGTTTCCAGCAGCACATCCCCTGGCGCACCGCGGACGCCGAGCGACGGGCCCAGACACTCATGCGGGACGTCGCTTTCGAGGCTGCCTCGGCCTACGTGCGCGGCGGGCACGTCGCGATCGCCCCCTACGACGACAAACGGCCCCCACATGCACCGTCGCCCGAATACCGGGCTCTCCTGCAATCGGATACGTACTTGCCCGCTCCGCTCACCGCGCTTCGACAGGCCCTCGACGGGTTTCCGCACAGCGCCGCTCCGGGCGTGCGCCATCAGTTTTTCTGGACGGTCGTCGACTTCGGATTGAAGCCCACGTTCAGGCTGAGCCACATGGCGGTGGCGACCGGTCCGGCGATCGACGATCCCAGCGGACAACTCAGGGCTGCCGTCACCACCGTGCAGATCATGGCGACGCACTACTTCAGCTCGGCCCTCGAGTGGCACTTCATCGTGCGCGACCCGGCGAGCCCCTCCGCGACGTATCTCTACTACCTCTCGCGGTCGTGGTCGGCAGGGTTGGGCGGCCTCAAAGGACGCCTGATGCGGATTCCAGCCCGAAGCCGAGGGCGGGCCGAAATCGAGACCTACCTCGACTCCTCGAAAGCCGCACTGGAGAACACAGCCGTTCGTTAACCCATCGCGTGTTCGAAGTCGTCGCCGTGCTGGGCACGGACGACGGCGTCGGTGCGATCGACGAGCCCGGCCTTGACGAGCCGCGCCAGACATTCCTCGAGCGTGAACGATCCGAACTTCCGGCTGATCGTGATCTCCTGATGCAGATGCTGCAGGGTGTTGCGCCTGATGTGTTGGCGCGCGCCGTACCCGACCAACAACAGTTGCGCAGCGGGCACACGACCGCCGCCAATCCGCGGCAACAACGTCTGCACGTACACCGCGGAAAGTGATGCCGCAATTTCCTGCCGAATCGTCGGCTGCCGTTCCGCCGGAAACGAATCAGTCAACCGCGCGATCGTGGACGGCAGGTCCGTCGTGTGCAGCGTCGAGAACACGACATGCCCTGTCTCGCCGGCCGCCAGCGCAATGCGCATGGTCTCCGGATCCCGCATTTCACCGATGACGATGATGTCGGGGGCCTGGCGGAGTGCGGACCTGAGTGCCGTCGGGAAGTCCGGCGCGTCGATCCCGACCTCGATCTGTTGAATCACACTGCGCTGGTTGGTGTGCTCGAACTCGATCGGATCTTCGATCGTGATGATGTGCTTGGCGTCGCGGCGATTGATCTCCTCGATGAGCGCCGCCATCGTGGTGGTCTTGCCGGAACCGGTGGCCCCGCCAATCAGCACGAGACCGCTGCCGATGCGCGTCAGGCCTTCGGCGCCTGGGGGCAGATCGAGCGTGGCCAGGCGCGGTACGGCCTTGGGCAACATCCGGATGGCCGCGGCGGCCCGGGCACGTTCGCGGTGCAGGTTCACACGGAACCGCCCGACGCCAGGAATCCGCAAAGAAGCGTCCGCAATGCCGGACTCCCGGTACGCCCGCTGGGCATGCCCAACGATCTCGGGCAGGACGAGATGTTCGATGTCATCACCATCCAGCGGCGCCGCCTCAAGGCGCACAACATGGCCGTCGATGCGGAACGCGGGCGGTTCCCCGGCCACGAGCAGCAGGTCGCTGGCATTCCGATCCGCCATGAGGCGCAGCAGTCGTTCCAGGCCCGCACCCGGCGCCCGGATCACGCCCCGGTTGAGGGTTTCCAGTTCGTCGGCGAGCCGGTCGAGGTCGTCAATGGGATCGGACATAGGGATGGGCGCCAAAAGGAATCACCGGTGAATTCGTAAGAGAATAGCAGCCGCCTGAGGAGGGCCCGATGTCCAGATTTGTGATCGCTGTGTGTGCCGCCGTTGTTGTGAGCATCGGGTCTGCCGCGCTGCCTGCCATGCAGCTTCAGACGCCGACGAACTGGAAATGGCGGACCGATTCGCCGGCCACCGTCCGCGACACGGACAAGGAGCTGGCCGCCGACCAGTGGTTTTACGTGGCGATGCCGCCCGGGTGGCACATCACGTCCAAACCGGGCGTCGTGGTCTACAACCCCGCGCACACAGGGTCGGGGCTGTTCCGGCTGCAGTCACAGGCGTTCCTGTTCCCGGGTGACAGCACCGCCGAATATGGCATCTTCATCGGCGGACGGGACCTCGAGCCGGGTTCAGTAAATCCCTCGTACACGGCGTTTGTGGCGCGACGGGACGGTCGCATCGCCGTGCTGAAACGCACGGGCACCACCACCACGCCGCTGGTCGATTGGAAGGCGAACGACGGTGCTGTGGCGCATCCGGGCGAAGGCACCGCCAAGAACATCTTCAAGGTCGAGGTGCTCGACGCGGAGGTCGTGTTCAGCATGAACGACAAGGAAGTGGCGCGCCTGCCAAAGGCGCAAGTCGCGACCGACGGCCTCTTCGGTCTGCGCGCCGGAGCCAACATGAATCTGCACGTCTCGACATTCGACGCCACCTACGTGCTGGCGCCCATGCCGGTGAAGAAGTAGTTACTCCGCCTTCAACGTCAACGCAGGATCTGTCCGCGCGGCCCGCCGTGCGGGCAGGTCACTGGCGATGAACAACACAACCGCCAGCAGCAACGACAGACCGACAAAGCTGATGGGATCGGTGGCACGCACATCGATCAACAGGCTCATGCTCTGCACGGCCGTGCCCACGCCGAATGCCGCGATCAGTCCGAGCACGGTGCCGATCGCCGCGAGCCGAGCCGCGCGACGCAGCACCATCGAGCGCACCTCACCGGTCGTCGCCCCAAGGGCCATTCGAATGGCGATTTCCCGGGTGCGCTGCGCGACCAGGAAGGCCGTCAGACCGTACAGCCCCAACGCGGCAAGAAACAACCCGAGCACACCGACGCTGCCGGCCACCCAGGCCGCGACCTTCTGCGGCACCAACGCGATCGCCGTCGCTTCGTCCAGCGACTGCGCGATCAACACGGGCAACCCGGGCTCCTCAGTCAGAATGGCCTGCCGCACATCCGCCAGTGATCGCTGTCCTGCCCGGTGTTTCACATAAAACGACACGTTGGACTGCGGCTGCTGGGCGTACGGCACGAAGATGAACGTGCGCTGGGGCTCGCCGACGGTGCGGTACTTCGCGTCACGCGCCACACCCACCACTTCAAGAGGCCGTCCCTCTTCGGTTGGCCCGCCGGCCTGCCAGAACCGCTGCCCCACCGCCGATTGACCCGGCCACGCGGCCCTCGCAAATGACTCGTTCACGATCGCCACCAGCGGTCTGCCATCGCGGTCGTCCTTCGTAAACGCGCGCCCCTCGACGATGGGCATCTGCAGGACGGAGAAGTAGTCCGGCGAGACGACATCCCAGTCCGACTCGTTCACGATCCGCAGTCGCGCTTCGTCGGCGCCAGGCAGACGCACCCAGCCGAGACCCATGCCGCCACCCTGCAGCGGCACCATGCGCGAGTGGGCCACGGCCTCCACGCCGCCGACCGTCTGCAACTGCGCTTTCACCCGCTCGATCAACGCCACGCCCGCCTGCCCCTCCGCCCGCGCGAGGGTGGTGTCCACACTGACGACGTCGATGCGTTCAGTCGAAAATCCTGGATTGATCGACGCCGCGGCGAGCAAGCTGCGCACAAACAACCCCGCCGTAATCACCAT
>CAZLJG010000170.1:0-5202 GCA_964559545.1 uncultured Solibacteraceae bacterium
CGGGTGAGGAGTTGCTCGCGTATTTCGCCGGCGTGTGCGGCCTGCGTGGCTCCGACCTGACCACACGCGTGCAGAAGACCCTGGACCGCGTCGGACTCGGGGATGCCCGCACTCGTGCGGTGCGCCAGTACTCCAAGGGCATGGTGCAGCGGCTTGGCCTGGCGCAGGCGATCGTGAACGACCCGGCGTTGGTCATCCTCGACGAGCCGATGTCCGGCCTGGATCCCATCGGCAGGCGGGAGGTCAGGGAACTGATCCTCGAACTGCGGGACGCCGGGCGCACCGTGTTGTTCAGTTCGCACATCCTCTCCGACGCCGAGATGTTGTGCAGCAGGGTGGCCATCCTCAGCCGTGGGCGACTTGTGGCGTCCGGCACCACGAGTGACCTGACGAGCGGCCAGACCCGCGGGTGGGAAATCACGGCCTCACAGCTGACCCCGGCCGCTGTGGCGGCCCTGCAGCCACAGACCACACGTGCCGTGCGGATCACGCACGGCCGGTACACGTTTGAACTCGCCGCCGATCAACGACCCGAACCTGTCGTTGCCGAACTCGCCGCGCGTGGTGCGACGCTTGAATCGGTCACCCCGTTGCGGGCCACGCTCGAAGACGTGTTTGTGGAGCGTGTGTCATGACACGGGTGCGTCTCGTCGCCTGGCACGTCTTCAAGGAGAGCGTGCGCGATCGGGTGCTCTTCGCGATCGGCGGCTTCGCAGTTGTGCTGGTGGTGGCGTCGGTGTTGATCGGCCAGATCACCGCGGGGCAGGACGTCCGGATCATCAAGAACCTTGGACTCGCCACCGTGGAGTTGTCCGGCGTGCTGATGGCGGTGTTCATCGGCGTCGGACTTGTCGCGCGCGAGATCGAGCGCCGGAGCATCTACAGCCTGCTGGCCAAACCCCTCCATCGCTGGGAGTTCATCGTCGGCAAGTACCTCGGCCTGGTCGGCACCTTGATGGTCAACGTGACGTTCATGTCGATGGCGCTGTTCCTCGTCCTGGGGTGGTTCCAGATGACAAGCCCCGAGTCCGTGGTGAAGGGCTGGGTGGTGCCTGCGGTGGATCCGGCGCTGCTCAAAGCGCTCGTCCTGATTGCGGCCGAGTTGTGGCTGCTCACCGCCGTGGCGTTGCTCGTGTCCACATTCTCATCGAGCGGCGTGATGTCGGCGGTGTTGACGCTGGGTGTGTGGGTTGTCGGCTTGCTCAGTGAAGACCTGCGCGGGTTCACTGCCGTCACCAGCGCGCCTGTGGTGGTCTGGCTCGTGCAGACGATTGGCGCAGTTGTTCCGGCGTTCTCCACCTTCGACATCAAAGCGGAGATCGTGAATGGCCGTCCTCCGATCGCGTGGGGGTATGTGGGACTCACCGTGGCGTACGCCGTGACGTATGCCGCCGCGCTCGTCGGCGCCGCTGTTGGCGTTTTCTCACGACGGGAATTTACGTGAGCACGCTTCGTCGCCTTCTTGTGGCACTCGTCGTGCTGGCCGTGATCATCCTGGCCGGCACCGTGCTCGATGCCCGTGATCAACGATATCCGCGGTCGGATGCGGAAACCCGCGAGTTGTATCTGACGTCGGGCGACACGATTGGCCGCCTCGCGCTGGGGTTCGACGCCGCGTTGGCCGACGTCTACTGGATTCGCGCGGTGCAGCACTACGGCCGCGATCGCAAACTCCTGCGGTACCGGGGACGGTACGAGTTGCTCGCGCCCTTGGTGAACATCACGACAAGTCTCGATCCCTACTTCACGACTGCGTACGTCTTCGGCGCGCTCTTTCTGGCCGAGCCGCTGCCAAACGGCCCGGATCAGTTTGACGAAGCCGTGGCCCTGCTGGAGAAGGGGTTGAAGGCGGAGCCGGATGCCTGGCGGTACGCGCAGTACCTGGGGTTCCTGCACTACTGGCATCGCGACGATCGGCAGGCGGCTGCGCGTGAATTTGATCGCGCAGCCTCGATTCCAGGGGCGCCCATCTGGTTGAAGCCGCTGGCCGCGCAGATGTTTGCCGAGGGCGGTGATCGGCAGGCCGCGCGCACGTTGCTTGAGTCGCTTGCGCAATCCGAGGAGCCATGGATTCGCGACCTCGCGGAGCGGCGCCTGCGGGAACTGGGCCCCTCGTGACGCCACCAGAGATCGCGATCGTCGCCGTCCTCGGATTGATGATCGGCAGTTTTCTGAACGTCTGCATTGCGCGACTGCCCAAGGGTGGGTCACTGATGACGCCGGCCTCCACGTGTCCAAAGTGCGGGCGGCTGATCCAGTGGCGCGACAACATCCCGGTGGTGAGTTACCTGCTGCTGCGAGGGAAGTGCCGGCAGTGCGCGGCGCCGATCAGCATTCGCTACCCACTCGTGGAAGCCGCGACCGCCGCGTTGTTTGTGGCGCAGGCGCTGTTGGAACCCGTGCCCGGCGCGGCGCTGGCATCACGCCTGGTCTTCACGGCGTTGCTGGTCGCGCTCGCCGTGACTGACCTGGAGACGTTCCGTCTACCGAACGCGCTGACGTTTGGAGGCCTGGCCCTTGGGCTCGCGTTCTCGCTGTTCACGCCGCCGGGGATCATGGATGCGGTGTTTGGTGCCGCGCTCGGAGCGGGCGTGTTGCTCGCGATTCGCTGGGGATGGCTGCGCGCGACGGGCACGGACGCCATGGGCCTGGGCGACGTGAAGATGCTCGCGATGGTCGGCGCGTTCCTCGGTTGGGCGCAGATCTTCCTCGTGCTGATGCTCTCCACGTTCGCCGGTGCGCTGATCGGCATCCTCGTCACCGTCAGCGGTCGGGGCTCGATGCGGACCAAGCTGCCGTTCGGCGTCTTCCTCGCGATCGCCGCCTTCGTCGCGTCCCTCTTCGGCCAGGCCATTCTCGACTGGTACCTCGGGCTGCTGGTCATCTGACAAATTCCGCCAGATGGGTGCGGTCCGGGTAGGCACTATCTGCCAGGTCCCCCAGGGCAAGGCCGAAAAACCGAGCCCTGGATTGGCCCCGGTGTTGCAAGTCTGTAACTTCCGTGGGGCGACGCGCAGACAACGGATACACGCTGGTCGAGGTGCTGCTGGCGACCGCCATGGCGTTGCTCGCCCTCGCCACCGCCGGCGGGCTCCTTGTGGCCAGCGCGCGGGCCGTCAGCGAGAGTGATGCGGAAACGACCGCGACGTGGCTGGCGATCACCCATCTGGAATCCTGGCGGACATCGTCGGCGCCTGCGCTCGAGTTGCGACAACGTGTGGACGGCCGGTTCGACGTGTACCTGCGTGCGGACCAGGACGCTTCCGAGCCCGTGCTCTGGCGCGTCAGCGTATCCGTCACCGGCGCGCGCCTCCGCGTCCCCGTCCTGCTGCAGCACGTGACGACTCGGGGGGCACTGTGACTCATCGCACCAGCGGCCACTCGATAGCCGAGGTGCTCATCTCGATGACCCTCGGTCTGCTGGTCGTTGCCGCCGTCGTGACACTGGTGGTGCAGACGACGAGGCTGGCGCAGACGCAGTCGGATCGCTTCGAGTTGCAGCAGCGCGCGCGTGTGGCTCTCGACCTCATGACGCGCGACCTTCGCATGGCCGGCGCCGGTGTGGATCGTGGCCCGGCCATCGGCGCCCTGCCGCAACAAATTCCTGCGGTGTGGGCACGGCGGATTGGCAGGGGTGGCGATGCGCCCACCGTGGCTCGCTCGAACGTGTTCACGATGGTGGCAGTGCCGGACACACTCGCGCAGACGACCAGCGCCGATGCCCTCGCCCCCTCGTCGTCTTCGGTGACGGTCCTGGCCGCCGCACATTGCACGGCTGCGAGACCGGCGTGTGGGTTTGTGACGGGCACGACGCTCGGCGTCTTCGACCGGACCGGGGTGTTGTCGCTGTGGTCGGCTGAACGGGTGAGTGGGCAACTGCTGACCGTGCGACCGCTGGCCGTGCCTGGTGCTCCCGTGCCGGCCGGAGCGGTGGTCGCGGAACTGCTTATACGGGGCTACGTCCACGACCCGGCATCACGCCAGCTGCGGTATTTCGATGGGGATGCTCCCCATCAGCCGTTGATTGACGGCGTTGATGGGATGACTGTGCGGTACTTCGATGCCGAGGCTGAATTGCCTGTCGCCGTATTCAGCGATGGTCCATGGGCGGGAAGTGGCGAAACCGTGTTTGATTCTGATCTTCTGCGCGTGCGTCGCATCCGTGTCGAGTTGACGCTGACGGTGGGGCGGGAGACGTTTCGCGCGGCGGCCGATGTGTCGCCTCGCAACATGGGAGGCCAGTCGTGATGTGGATGGTCTCGGTCTTGACGTTGCTCGCGACGTCGGTTGCCGGTGGACTGGCGTTATCCAGTCAGACCGAGCGGCAGATCGCCGGTACCTATCGACGCACGGTGCAGCTCGGCTATCTGGCCGACGGCACAGCAGCACTGGTCACGGCTGCACTGAAGGCTCGTGAGGCGTGGGACGATGTGCCCGGAAGCCTCACGCTCGGGGTCGTGGCGCCGGATGCCAGCCGCCTGTCGCGCACGGCCGAGCTCAATCGGAGCCTCGCCGCGCGGTTCCCGATGGGCGCCGATACGCCGAGGTGGCGGATCGTGGCCACTGCCGAGCTGGAGGATGTCGCGATGTCTGCGTGGGTCTCCGATGATCCCGCCGATCGGGACGGCGACCCTGGTGCGGACAGCAACGGTGTCGTGGTTGTGCGCGCCGAAGCGCGCACGGGGTTGGGTGCGGTGCGCGCGGTTGAGGTGCACGTGGCCCTGGACGCGCGTGGGATGCGACAGTTGTCGTGGCGGGAGGTCTGGTGATGGTGGCAGCGTTGTTGATGATGTTGGTGGCGATCTGGAATACGCCGCCGGCCACGCTCGGGGAAGCGGCGATGCGTGAGGCCGTGCGCCGGCAGAAGACGGCCCCGTCGGCGCTGACCGTGACCAACGAGTCGTTGGGCCCCATGCCACCCGCGGTGACAATTCCACTGCCGGCAGCAGCGGCAGGCGCGGACGCTCCTGTTGTTGAGCCTCCAGCGACCGCGACCGCCAAACCAGAGGTCGTGAAGGACGCCGCGTGGTGGCGCGCGCGCATCACCGCCGCGCGCGACACCCTGACGCGCGATCGGCTGTTGCTCGATGCGCTGCAGAGCCGCGTATCCGCTCTCGCCAGCGACATTGCCGGGCGTGATGACCCGGCGCAGCGCGCGCAATTGATGACCGCGCGCCAGCAGGCGCTCGACGAACTTGAACG
>CAZLJG010000170.1:5302-7161 GCA_964559545.1 uncultured Solibacteraceae bacterium
TAACGCAGCCCAATCGACTTGATCGCCGCCGTCAGTTCCTTGCGGGTGACGTCGGTGGCGATGCGGGTGGCGCCGATCTTTGTCGGGAGCACGAAGTGCAGGGTGCCTGCCGCAACTTTTTTGTCGAGCAGGATTGCATCGAGGGCGTCGGACACCTTGAGGTCGTTGGTCGCCGGTAGAGGGCCCATGTGCGCGATGACCGTGCGGAGGGCTTCCAAATCGTCCTTCGGGAACTCCCCACGCGCCTGAGACAACGTGGCCGCTGCGAGCATGCCCAACCCCACGGCTTCGCCATGACGGAAGCGGCGGTATTTGCTGATGGCTTCCAGCGCGTGTCCCACCGTATGCCCGAAATTCAGGATGCGGCGCTGACCGTGTTCGTGTTCGTCCGCCATGACGACGTCCGCCTTGATCCGGCAGCAATCCCCGATGAGCGGTGTCAGCACGGCGACGTCACGCGCAAAAATCGCGGTCAACGATCCCGCCAGTTGGTCGAACAGCGGACGTGAGGCGATGACGCCGTATTTGATCGCTTCGTAGAGTCCCGCGCGGAATTCCCGTCGAGGCAGGGTGGAGAGGACCGCCGGGTCGCAGACCACCAGCGAGGGAGCGTGGAAGGCGCCGACGAGGTTCTTGCCCGCGGCCAGATTGACACCCGTCTTGCCGCCGATGGCGCTGTCCACTTGCGCGAGCAGGGTCGTGGGCACCTGCACGACCCGCAGGCCTCGCAGATAGGTGGCCGCGGCGAACCCGGCCGCATCGCCGACCACACCGCCTCCCACAGCGACGACGACCGTGGACCGTTCGGCCCTGCGGGCGACGAGCCCTTCGTAGAGTTTGGCCACCGTGGGGAGGGCCTTGGCACGTTCCCCATCCGGAATCAGGAGCGGCGGGTGCCCTCCGAGGATCGGGCCGAGCGCTGGGCCGTGGGCCCGCCAGACGGGCGGACAGGACACCACGACCGTGTCAGACACCAGTCGGTGTTCGGCCAGCAGCGTGTCGAGCCGGCCCAGGAGGCCCGGACCCACCAGCACCGAGTAGCGGCCGGCCGCGTGTGTGACGTCGAGTCGAAGGGGAATCATGCCGACCGGGTTAGGATAACAGGCTGGAGAGTATCGCTTTGTCCGACAAGAAAGACGCCTTCGTTACTGAAATCACGCCGCGCTCTGAGGACTTCTCGCGCTGGTACCTGGATGTGGTGCGCCGCGCCGAGCTGGCCGACTATTCGCCGGTCAAGGGCTGCATGGTGATCCGTCCGTACGGCTACGCCATCTGGGAACACATCCAGCGCATGCTCGATGCGCGCTTCAAGGACACCGGCCACGTCAACGCCTACTTCCCGCTCTTCATTCCCGAAGGGCTGCTCATGAAGGAGAAGGACCACGTCGAGGGATTTGCCCCGCAGGTGGCCTGGGTCACGCGCGGTGGCGACGAGGAGTTGGAAGAGCGCCTGATTGTGCGTCCGACCTCCGAGGTCATCATCGGCACGATGTACGCCAAGTGGGTGAAGTCGTGGCGCGACCTGCCGATTCTGATCAACCAGTGGGCGAACGTGGTGCGCTGGGAGAAGGTGACGCGGCCATTCCTGCGCACCACCGAATTCCTGTGGCAGGAAGGGCACACGGCCCACGAGACCGCGGACGAAGCCGAGGTCGAGACGCTGAAGATCCTGGCGCTCTACAAGGAGTTCGCCGAAAACGAACTGGCGATGCCGGTGGTGGACGGCGTCAAGAGCGAAAGCGAAAAGTTCGCCGGCGCCTCGCGCACGTACTCGATTGAGGCGTTGATGGGTGACGGTCGCGCCCTGCAGGCCGGCACGTCGCACAACCTCGGACAGAACTTCGCGAAGGCGTTCGAGA
>CAZLJG010000171.1:0-7135 GCA_964559545.1 uncultured Solibacteraceae bacterium
ACTAGTGCACCCCGTGTCCCATCTGCAGTTGTGACGGATCGGCGCCGATACGGCGAATCGCCATTTCCCAGGTGACGGCTGACGGAATCTCGAAGATGAGATCGAGATCGAGCGGAGCCACGAGCCACGCGGAGTCGGAGAGCTCCGCGTCAAGTTGTCCTGCGGACCAGCCGGCGTAGCCGGCAAGCACCAACGTGCGATGCGGCGTCGGCTTCGTTTCGAGCGTCTGGCGCAGCAGCGACGGGGAGGCCGCGAGATACAGCCCGCCTCCCAGCTCCTTGTGCTCAACGTCCGGCTTGTGGGTGGTGAGGATCCAGCCGCGCTCCGGCTCTACCGGACCACCGAGCAGCAGCGGAATCTGATTCGGCGTCTCAATCGGGGGCTCGAACTCCACCGCCTCCGACGCGGGCACTTCTGCGGGCCGGTTCACTACCAACCCGAGCGCGCCCTCCGGGCCGTGTTCACACAACAGCACCACCGTCCGCGCAAAGTTCGGATCCGTCAATTGCGGCATCGAGACAAGCAGCGCTGGGGCCAGGGACATGTTCACCATGTTACCCAAACGGCCGCCTCCAGTTCAGGCGGCCCTACGTACGACGCGCCCAGGAGATGGCGTCGGCGACGACCGGCGCGGATGCCGACGGATGCTGCGCCAGGGCGTCAAGGGCAGCCTGGCGGTCGGCCTCCGGTAACGCGCTGGTGGCGTACGCCATCGATCGGCGAAGGCGATGCACGCCTGCGCGTTTCAGCGCACTCCCCTTCAACCGCTCTATCCACCCGTCGTCGCTCAGCTGACACGCGTCGAGAAGGCGGAGCCGAGGCAGGTCGCCGCGGGGCTGCCAGGCTGGGTCGTCGCTGACCGCCGCGCGCCGGTTCCACGGGCAGACGTCCTGACAGATGTCGCAGCCGAAGATCCGCGACGAGAGACCGTCTCGCCACTCTTCGTCCAAGGCCCCGCGCACCTCGATGGTCAAGTACGACAGGCACCGCGTCGCATCCAGCTCGTAGGGCGCCACGATCGCGCCGGTGGGACACGCCTCAATACACCGCGTGCACGTACCGCACTGATCCACACCGGGCAGGTCGGCTTCGAGATCGAGGTTTGTGATGATCTCGCCGAGGAACATCCACGATCCGAGCGAGGGATTGATCAGGCACGTGTTCTTCCCAATCCACCCCAGGCCGGCCGCTTCGGCGTACACGCGTTCCTGCACCGGGCCATCATCCACACACGTCACCGCCTCGAGACCAGGCCCCACCTCGGCGGCCAGCCACTTCAGGAGTTCACGGAGGCGTTGTTTGACGACGACGTGGTAGTCGTCGCCCCAGGCATACCGGGCCACGGCGACGTCACCGGCCGGGACGACGTCGGACGACGGTGGCGGGGTGGTGTTGTAGACCACGGCAACGGAGATGACGGAGCGCGCGGAAAAGAGTGTCTGCCGAACATCGGCCCGTTCATCAGCCGAGTCAGCGAGGTACGTCATCTCCCCCGCGCGCCCTTCGGCAATCCACGTCGCCAGCTTCGCCAGCTTGGGATGCCGATCCGCGCGGGCGATGCCACACAGGTCAAACCCGAGGGCGGCGGCCCGCGCCTTTATGGAGAAGGCGTCGGGTGCCTTTTTCGGCATTCCTATTTCCGGGCTGCGAGGCGTCGCAACACGTACGGCAGGATACCGCCGTGACGGAACGCGACGAGTTCCTCGGGGGTATCGATGCGCACGGTGGCGAGGAACTCGGTGTCGGTGCCGTCGGCCGCGGTGGCCTTCACGGTGACGGTGCCGCGCGGCGTGAGGTCGGCGCCCGATCCGATCAGGTCAAACGTCTCGCGTCCGGTGAGTCCCAACGTCGCCGGCGTCTCGCCGTTACGGAACTCGAGCGGCAACACGCCCATGTTCACCAGGTTGCTGCGATGGATGCGCTCGTAGCTCTCCGCGATCACGGCTTTGACGCCGAGCAACATGGTGCCCTTGGCCGCCCAATCACGCGAGGAGCCCGACCCGTATTCCTTGCCCGCCATCACGATCAGCGGAATGCCCGCCGCGACATACCGCTCGGACGCGTCGAAGATCGGCATGACCGTCGCGTTGTCGTCTCCGAGGTAGGTGGTGACGCCACCTTCGGTCCCCGGTGCGAGTTGATTACGCAGTCGCACGTTCGCAAACGTGCCGCGCATCATCACTTCATGGTTGCCACGCCGTGATCCGTAGGAATTGAAGTCCTTCGGATCGACGCCGTGCGCCATGAGGTACGCTCCGGCCGGGCTGTCCTTCTTGATCGCACCTGCCGGCGAGATGTGGTCGGTCGTGATCGAATCACCGAGCAGCGCGAGTGCGCGAGCACCCGTGATCTCCACTGGAGCCGCGGGTTCAGGCGACAGATTCTCAAGGAATGGCGGCCGGCGGATGTAGGTCGAATCCGCCTCCCAGGCAAAACGGTCGCCCGTCGGCACCGGCAGATTGCGCCAACGCACGTCGCCATCAAACACCGACGCGTACTGTTCCCGGAACATCTCCGCCGACAACGACGCCAGCATCGTCTGCTGAATCTCCTCCTGCGTCGGCCAGATGTCGCGCAGGTACACGGGCGTGCCGTGCCGGTCGTGGCCCAGCGGCTCGGTCGTGATGTCCACGTTCATCGAGCCCGCGATGGCATACGCCACAACGAGCGGCGGCGACGCGAGGTAGTTCGCGCGCACATCCTGCTGGATACGGCCTTCAAAGTTGCGATTGCCCGACAACACCGAGGCCACCACAAGCCCCCGATCACGAATCTCGGCGGAGATCTCATCCGGCAATGGTCCGGAATTCCCGATGCACGTCGTGCAGCCGTAACCGACAAGGTTGAAGCCCATGGCATCGAGATGCGCGCTCAGCCCGGCACGGTTGAGGTATTCAGTGACGACCTTGGACCCTGGCGCCAAGCTCGTCTTCACCCATGGCTGACGCTGCAGACCGCGCTCGTGCGCCTTCTTGGCGACGAGACCGGCGGCCACCATCACACTCGGGTTGGACGTGTTGGTGCAGCTCGTAATCGCTGCGATCACCACCGACCCGTGTTCCAATTGCGTCGCGGTCGCCACGGCCATGCCGCCGGCAGCCGGAGCCGTCTTGATGCCCTTCTTGAGTTCGTCGAGCGCACCGGCAAACGACGCCTTGGCGTTGTCGAGCGACACCCGATCCTGCGGCCGGCGCGGACCCGCCAGACTGGGCACCACGGAGTCGAGGTTCACCTCAAGCGTGTCGGTGTAGTCGGCATCCGGCGTCGTGTCTGTGCGGAAGAGCCCCTGCGCCTTCGCGTAGGCCTCCACCAGATCGACCTGTCCGGGTTCACGCGCGGTGAAGCGCAGGTAGTCGAGCGTCATGTCGTCGATCGGGAAGATCGCGACGGTCGCGCCGTACTCCGGGCACATGTTGCCGAGCGTCACGCGGTCGGCAATCGTCAGGTGTTTCAGGCCGCTGCCGAAAAACTCCACGAACGTACCGACGACCTTCTTCTTGCGCAGCGCTTCGGTGATCGTCAGCACCAGGTCGGTTGCCGTCACACCTTCGCGCAACTTGCCGGTGAGCCGGCACCCAATCACCGGCGGAATCAACATCGAGCTCGGCTGGCCCAGCATCGCGGCCTCGGCCTCAATGCCGCCGACGCCCCATCCCACCACGCCCAGCCCGGTCACCATCGTCGTGTGTGAGTCGGTCCCGAACACGGTGGCCGGATACGCAAGCGGACGGCCACCACTGACGTCGCGGCACACCACACGCGCGAGGTATTCGATGTTCACCTGATGCACGATGCCCGTCTCTGGCGGCACCACGCGGAAGTTGTTCAACGCGTCCTGCCCCCAGCGCAGGAACACGTACCGTTCACGGTTGCGCGAATATTCGAGGTCCGCGTTGAGCTGCATCGCGTCCGCGCGGCCGAAGTGATCCACCTGCACCGAGTGGTCGATGACCAGTTCCACGGGCTGGAGCGGATTCACCTGTTCCGGACGGCCGCCGAGGGCGACGATGCCGTCACGCATGGCGGCGAGGTCCACCACACAGGGCACGCCGGTGAAGTCCTGCAGGAGCACCCGGGCCGGCATGAACGACAGTTCCTTCTCGCCGCCCTTCCGCATGTCCCACGACGCCAGCGCGCGAATGTCATCCGACTTCACAAACGCGTTGTCTTCGCGGCGCAGCAGGTTCTCGAGCAGGATCTTCAGCGAAAACGGCAGCCGCGCGACACCGGGGAACCCGGCGGATTCGAGCGCAGGCAGGCTGTAGTAATCGAGCGTGTCGTGACCGACGGTGAGGGTTTGACGCGTTTTGAAACTGTTCAGGGACATGAGTTCTCGTACGGCTAACGGGCGATGACAATTCCGGCCGCCACGGTCGGGGACCACCGGTTACCGGCGTCTCCCAACGTGATGCCGCCACGGCGCAGGGCCAGGCGGGCTTCGGCACGGAGCGCGATATGGCCCAGCCACCCCGGCCGACCCTCGCGCATCCAGTATTTTAGTCCGCCACCGACGTGCGCCGCGACTCCACTGTCAGCCAACGCGCGATCGTCCGCCAGTTCGCGCAGCCAGCCAGCCGCAAGCCGGGCATATGGCTGCCACCGTGCGGACGTCCCGAATCGTCGCTCAATGCCCAATTCGACGGTGAATCGGTCCAACCCGAGGGCGGCCGTCACCGGCTCCGCGTCCTCCACATCGCCGGTAATCCGGGTTTCGAAGTCGGGGCGCGACCACGCCCCGGTCAACGCCAACGCCCACCTGTCGGTCAGTCGCCAGTTCACGCCTCCCTCCAGCCCAGGCGCCAGGGTCGTCCGATGTTTTGCCTCAAACAACGTGAACGGATTCCCGGACGGGTCCACAAGATCAGCGCTGGTGACGCCGGCAGACGATGCCCCGTTCACCACGGCACCCACGGCCAGTTCCAGCTTTGGCGACTGCGCGAATGCGGAGGTCGGCAGGCTGAGCACCACCACGAGGCACAGCGTCCTCACTTCGCTTTCACCTTGATCTCGATGCCGGGCCCCGTGCCGCCACGCGGCACCGCCACGAGCCGGTCATGGAACATCGGCGCGAAGTTCAGACTCACACCCGCATCGTCATCAAAGAAGCTGCCGAGATCCGCATCGTCCAGCGGTTCGGCGCGCACGATGTAGAGGCCGGGAGTGAGTCCGCTGATCACAAAGTCGCCACGTGCGGTGAGCGAGAAGCCCCCGACCATATCGCCAGTGGCGGTATGCACGGCGGTGATGTGGGCACCAAAGATGCCCTGGCCACCCAGCGTCACACGACCACTCAGACTGCCGGTGTTTCGAATGGCGTCACTGGTGCCGTACAGCTCCGTGATGCCGGCTTTGTCGTCAGCTTCCAACGTACGGTCGTCGATATTGCCGCCCGGGTAGGCGATGGGAAACATCACCGCACGTTTGGCGACCACGCGACGACCACCTTCTTCGCGGAGTTCGGTTTCACCGAGTCCGGAATGACCGAGGCCCAGCAGATGGCCGACTTCATGGACGCCCACAGATTCGAGATCAAAGCTGCCCGCGCGGCCACCCGCGGCCACGGACCACGGCTGCGATGAGTTGAAGTAGATATCCACCTCGAGCACGCGCCCCGTGATCTCATCCACCTCGAATGACGCGGCGGCCAGGGTTCGGTCCAGTTCGGGCCGGTTGCGAAACCCGATCACCGTGATGCCATCACCGCCGACAGGCTCGGCGCCGGTGAAGCCGACGAACCGATGTCCCATCGATGTGCGCGGCACCGCGGCCCAGGACGTGAACGCCCGATCAATCGCGCCCTGCAGTTGGGGCGCCGTCACGTCGGCGATGTCGCGATTGGTCACGAAGTAGTCCACCGTGCGATCCCAGCGGAGATTGATGACGCGGCCACCGACAGTGGCTCCGAGGGTGATGTACGCCTCGAGGTGAGCCGCCGACGCCAACACAGTCAGGCCCACGAGCACCGTCGCGATGATGGCTGGGCGTGTCATCGCACACCTCCGGACGACGCCCGCACCATCAGGGTCACCAGCGATTCAAACTCGGAGAGCGGCATCGACCGCACCGTGGGACGGCCGCCGGCTGTTGTCACCCGATAGATGCCGGAGGACAAGCCGACAGGCCACAAAACACCGCCCGGTACGCGCTTGAGGAGGTAGACGCCTTCGTCACCGAGCGACACGCGGGGCGCCCCCGGCATGACCGTGCGGACGCGACCGATGGTGCCACCGGGCACGCGCAATGACACGTGCGTGCTGGCCTCGCCTTTGAGCACGGCCGCGACCGTGATGGTCGCGACCGTCTCGACTTCCCCCCGCACCGATCGCACCGCCCGCACGTCCGTCACCCGGCCGCGCACGATCACGGTGGCGTCGGCCACGGAGATACGAAAATCCGCCGGCAACTTTGTTGAGGCCGCTGTGGGCACCAGCCACACACACGCCAGGACGACGAAGGCGAGGAGCGTCCGCACGTTACTGCGGCTGCTTCACGAGGCGCAGGTACGGCTTCGGGGCCTTCCAGCCGTCCGGGTACTTCAGCTTCGCTTCCTCGTCGGACACGGCGGGCACGATGATGACGTCACCACCCGGCTGCCAGTTCGCCGGCGTCGCCACCTTGTGTGCGGCCGTGAGCTGCATCGAGTCCAGCACCCGCAGCACCTCGGCGAAATTGCGCCCGGTGGTCATCGGGTACGCGAGCATCAGCTTGATCTTTTTGTCGGGCCCGATCACAAACACCGTGCGCACCGTCGCGTTGGTCATCGCGGTGCGGCCTTCGGAGGTGTCACCAGCGTCAGCGGGCAACATGCCGAAGAGTTTCGCCACCTTGAGTTCGGGGTCCCCAATCATCGGGTAGGTCACGCGATGGCCCTGCGTCTCTTCGATGTCCTGCGCCCACTTCTCATGCGCATCAACGGGGTCCACGCTCAACCCGAGGATCTTGCAGCCCCGGCGCGTGAACTCCGGTTCGAGCCCAGCCATCGATCCCAGTTCCGTGGTGCAGACGGGCGTGAAGTTCTTCGGGTGCGAAAACAGAATCGCCCATGAGTCACCAATCCACTCGTGGAACCGAATCGGCCCCTGCGTGGTCATCGCTTCAAAATCCGGTACGGTGTCATTCAGTCTCAACATCACTG
>CAZLJG010000172.1:0-7135 GCA_964559545.1 uncultured Solibacteraceae bacterium
CCCCTCCTCGTCACCATCTCCCTCTTCGCACAATCCGGTAGCTGGATCGAACAATACCGCCCTGCCGCAGAGCGTCTAATTGCCGAATCGCAGTCGTCCGACTTCGCGTGGCAACGGTTGGCGGAAGTGACCGACACGTACGGGCCGCGGTTATCCGGCTCCGTTGGCCTTGAGCGCGCGATTGAGTGGGCCGTCGAGACGATGAAGAAGGACGGGCTCGACAACGTCCGGAAAGAACGCGTCATGGTGCCCAAGTGGGTGCGCGGACGCGAAAGCCTCACCCTCATCGAGCCCGTCGCCCAGCCGCTGGTGATGCTCGGACTTGGCAATTCGGTGGGCACCAGCATGAACGGCGTGATCGCCGACGTGATCGTGATCGGGTCGGTCGAGGAACTCGACGCCAAGGCCGCACAGGTCAAGGACCGCATCGTCCTCTTCAACGTGCCGTTTACGAACTACGGCCAGACCGTGCAGTACCGCACGACCGGACCGTCGCGCGCCGCGCGGCATGGCGCCCTCGCGGTGCTGGTGCGCGCCGTCGGGCCTGTCGGCCTGCGCACGCCGCACACCGGCAGCACCAACTACGCGGAGGACGCGCCGAAGATCCCGGCCGCCGCGATTCCTGTTGAAGACGCCGAGCGCTTCCAGCGCCTGCAGAATCGTGGCGTGCGGATTCGGGTGGCGCTGAAGATGGATGCGCACTTCGAGGACGATGCCGAGTCCTTCAACGTCATCGGCGAACTGACAGGCCGCGAATTCCCGAACGAACTCGTCGTCATCGGCTGCCACTTCGACTCGTGGGATGTCGGCACCGGTGCGAGCGACGATGCGGGCGGTTGCATTGTGACGTGGGAGGCACTGCGCCTGATGAAGAAGCTCAACCTGCGTCCGCGGCGCACGGTGCGCGTGGTGCTCTGGACCAACGAGGAGAACGGCATGCGCGGTGGCAATGCCTACCGCGACATGCACATGGCCGAACTGAAAGACCACGTGCTGCTGATGGAATCCGACGGCGGTGTCTTTGATCCGGCGGGCTTCGGCTTCACCGGCCCAGACGCCGCTCGCGCGCAGGTGACGGCCATCGCGAGCCTCTTGAAATCACTCGGGGCCGACACCATTGCAGCGTCCGGTGGTGGCGCCGACATCGGCCCAGCCGGCACCGCAGGCAACATCCCGATGATGTCGCACCTGGTGAAAGGCGACTACTTCCTCATTCACCACACGCCGGCCGACACCATCGACCGCATCACGCCGAAGCAGATGTCCGACAACGCGGCGGCCATTGCGGTCATGACGTACGTGGTGGCCGAGTTGCCGCAGCGACTCGGCCGGTGAAGAGCTTTCGGAGCGCACGGGCTTTAGCCCGTGCGTACCCGCCGGGCTGAAGCCCGGCGCCTCCGAACGCACGACGCCCTACTTGGTCGTGTAGACGAGGTATCTGGCCCGCTTGAGATCTTCCCCCTCGGGCTTGATCGCGTTGAGCTCAGCGATCGTCTTGAGCGGCATCATTGTGATCACCACGACCTTGGCATCCGGCAGCCGGCGCTGGGTGCGTGAGGCAGTGCCGAGCCCGAAGTCGCTGTGGAAGGCGCCGTTGTAGTGCACAACGAGCGGACGCTTTGACACGTCGGCTGCGGCGGCCTTTGTCCATGCGCGCGCAATCGACTCCGCCATCGTTTCGTCCTTGACGCACTGGGAGTCGTAGTACTTCTGCAGCTGGTCCATCGTGGGATGGGAGCCCATCACGGCTTTGAACCTGACGTAATACTCGTCCTCGCCGACCGGGCACTGGCGATCGGCGGCGAACCATGCGCGTTCGGCCGCGGGCTTGCCGTCCAGAACGCTGACGCCCGTCTTGGCGATTTCCGAGGCGATGGGCCGGGGAACGTTGGCGGCCAGCACCGGCCATCCGCGCTCGATGGCGAAGTCCACCAGGGGTTTGTAGTCGGTGGCATACCGGGGCCACGGCCGCGAAATCCGCAGGAAACCGGCCTCCGACAGGTAGCCGGCCTGGAATTCCTCCAATTTGGCCTGCACGTCCCGCTCGAACATCTCGAGGGACAGGGTCACACCGCCCCGCCGGGCCGCGACCGCCTCAAGCAGGAGCCGCTCCAGCCGGTGGGTATTGGGGTCGTCGTGCTGCTCCCCGACAAAGACCACGTCGGCGGCAGCGAGATCTGACGCCATGACCTCAAAATCGGTAAACTGTCCGGCGGCCGTATCGAAGACCCGATGTGGCACATACCCCTGCGCCGTCAGGCCTATCGTCAGGCCAGCCGCCAGGGTCGCGACGAGTGCGACGTGTTTCATGGTGGCAATTGTAGCCGCCAACGTGGATTCAAAAGAGGAGCAGCAGATGGCAGGAACGTTTACAGGGCGCTGGAGGACTGTGTTGACGGTCGCAGCGCTGGCAATTCTGGCGGGCACGGGCGTGATGTGGGCGCAGGAGCCGTTTGTGGAGTCACAGTTGGCCCCCGAGGCCGCCGCCACGCCGGTGACCGACACGTTCTGGCAGATGCTGGTGCTCGGGTTGGTCGCAGGCCTCGGCGCGATGCTGATGGCGGTGAAGTACCGCGCGGACGTCATGAAGGCGCCGGCCGGCAACGACCGGATGCAGGAAATTGCCGGTTACGTGCGCGACGGCGCGATGGCGTATCTGAATCGCCAGTTCAAAGTGGTCGTGCCGGTGCTCCTCGGTGTCGGCGTGCTGGTCGCCTTCGGTGCCAACTACGAACTGCTGCAGTTGGAAAACGGCCTGATGCTGGCCGGCTTCATCTTCATCGGCTTCGTCACGGGTGGTCTCGGCAGCTTCTACACCGGCTGGGCCGGCATGAACATCGCCACCCACGCGTCGAGCCGCACGGCGTGGGCCTGCACGGATGCGAAGAACGGCCTCAACGCCGGTCTGCAGGTCGCCTTTAAAGCCGGGTCGGTCATGGGCCTCTCGGTCGTTGGCATCGGCCTCCTCTTCACGGTCATCTGGCTCGCCATCTTCGCCGTGCTGACGCCGGAGTCCCCCGCGCTGGTCGGTCAGGTCATGGTCAGCTTCGGCATGGGCGCGTCGATGGTGGCGCTGTTCGCGCGCGTCGGCGGCGGAATCTACACGAAGGCCGCTGACGTCGGCGCCGACCTGGTTGGCAAGGTCGAAGCGGGCATCCCCGAAGACGACCCACGCAACCCCGCGACCATCGCCGACAACGTCGGTGACAACGTCGGCGACGTCGCCGGCATGGGCGCCGACCTCTACGAGTCGTATCTCGGCTCGATCCTCGCGGCCATCGCCCTCGCGGCGGCAGCGGCGATCAGCCTCCAGCACGCGGACGCGGCGTGGACGATGATCATTGCGCCGGTGGCGATTGCCGCGGTCGGCATCTTCCTCTCGATCCTCGGCAGCCAGCTGGTGCGCACGAAGGAAAACGCGACGCTGAAGGAACTGCTCGGCGCGCTGCACCGCGGCGTGAACGTGGCGTCGATCGGCGTGGCCGCGGCGGCCGGTGTCATCTGCTACATCTGCTTCGCCGACGTCTACAACATGATCCCCGGCGCGACGTGGTGGGGCGTGTGGCTCGCCACCTGCGTGGGCCTGCTCTCGGGTCTGATCATCGGCAAGGGCTCCGAACACTACACGGCGTATGACTACGCGCCGACGCAGGAAGTGGCCAAGTCCAGCGCGACGGGCGCGGCGACGGTCATCATCAGCGGCATTGCGGTCGGCATGATGTCCACCTGGGTGCCCATCGTGACCATCGCGGTCGCGACCGCCCTCGCCTACGGCTTCGCCGGCGGTTTCGCTGACGCATCGCTTGGTCTCTACGGCATTGCGCTCGCCGCGGTCGGCATGCTCTCGACGCTCGGCGTCACGCTCGCGACCGACGCCTACGGCCCGATTGCCGACAACGCCGGCGGCAACGCCGAGATGAGCCACCTGGGCGACGATGTGCGTGTGCGCACCGACGCCCTCGACAGCCTCGGCAACACGACGGCGGCCATCGGCAAGGGCTTCGCGATCGGGTCTGCGGCGCTGACGGCACTCGCGCTCATCGCGACGTTTGCCACACTGGCCAAGGGCTCGCAGTCGGATGTGGTGTTCTTCCAGAGCATCTCGCTCACCGACCCGATGGTCATCGCGGGCATCTTCATCGGCGCCCTGCTCGTCTTCGTCTTCGCGGCGATGACGATGACGGCGGTGGGACGCGCGGCGCTGGTCATGGTCGAGGAAGTGCGGCGTCAGTTCCGCGAGATCCCCGGCATCATGGAAGGCACGGCGACGCCCGACTACGCGCGCTGCGTGGACATCTCCACCGACGGCGCCCTCAAGAAGATGGTCGTCCCCTCGATGATGGCCGTCATCGTGCCGGTCGTCGTCGGCATCGTGTTCGGCGTCGGCGGCGTGATTGGCATGCTGGCCGGCGGCCTCGGCACCGGATTCGCGGTCGCGATCTTCATGGCGAACGCGGGCGGCAGCTGGGACAACGCCAAGAAGTGGATTGAGTCCGGCGAACTCGGCGGCAAGTATCTGAAGAACGCCGCGGGTGACTACGTGGACGCGAACGGCAACAAGGTGGCGCGCAAGGAAGACTCGAAGAACCCGCGCCACGGCGCCACGGTCATCGGCGACACCGTCGGCGACCCGTTCAAGGACACGTCGGGTCCGTCACTCAACATCCTCATCAAGCTCATCAGCATGGTGTCGGTCGCGACCATCGGCATCACGATGGCGATCAACAACGGCCAGGGGCTCGTGAAGATGGTGATGGAGTTCCTGCTTCGCTAAGTCGGGGTCCAGGAGTCCAGAGGTCCAGGGGTCCGGTGGCGAAAGCTGCCGGGCCCTTTTTTTTTGTTTTCCGCTCACCGGATGATTCAGCGCCTGCTGTCCACCTGACAGTCGGGAGTCCACCAGCGCGTGCGGGTGTCCAGCGGATTCGGCAGGACGGGCTGCAGCGCCGGGTCCACGACGGCCAGGGCCTTGTTCAGAAACAACACTTCAAACGCATGGGCCGGAAACGGCTCGAGGTTGCCCACGCAGGCCTTGTTGTTGAAGTGAATGTGGGCGACCTCGAAGGTCTGCTTCAGGTGCTGCACTGCTTCCAGATAGCGAGGGTTGTTCGCCCACCCAATCCCCGGGTCTTCGCTCCAATGAAACTCCACGGAGAGTTGGTCGATGCGCGCGAGCGCCTCGCTCGACATGGCCAGGAGCGATTCCCACTCCGCGCCCTCAACGTCCATCTTCATCACGAGCCGCTTGGCGGCGTCTCCGTTACGCGCCAGCTGGTTGGACACGGAGTCGAACACACGCCCGGCGATCGTCTCGGCGGTGTCGCCGACACATTCGTCGTGAAACACCGTCTCCCCCGTCGCACACCAGGGCCGGTCGGTATTAAAACAGTCGTACTGATGCACGGGGTCGTCGATACGCTGCGAGATTTCGCATCCCCACTTGTCGTGGCCACCGATGCCGTAGGAGTACCCGGCTTCGACACGCTCCAGCAGGTTGCCGCACATGAGATAGGCACCGTCATTCTTCCCGCCAATGCGCTCGAGCGCGCAATTGCTGAGCGTCACAGGCCGGAGCGCGTCAAACAGCTCGCGCCGAGCCTGGGTGACGGCATCCGGGAGCCCCGCGGGCGCCTGTCGCTGGCGCATCTCTTCTGTTTTTGCGACGCCTCGCAGGTATACCTCGATCTGGTTCCGGGCCACCAGAATCACGGCGACGAGGAGCACCCCGCCAACAAGGAACTTCGCCACTCGACCCAGGGACATCGCCGCGGAGCGTACCACCAATCCCCCATCCTCCATCCTTCTCACGTATCCTGAATCCGTGCGTCAGCGGATTCTCTTCGTGGCGGCTCTTGTCCTCGTCGCCGGCGCGGGCTTCGCGCTCGCCCAGGGACGCGGCTTCCGCGACTTTCAGGAGCGCCTGACCCCGTTTGCGGGCACCGCCGCCAATGTGCCCTATGACGGGCGCTTCGCGTTTGTGCGCGTCACGTACGACACGCTGCCCGGCGGCTACTGGTATCGCGGGCAACCGGCGTGGTCCCACGGGTATCCGACGGCAGAACAAAATCTGATGCAGATTCTCGAGTCGGTGACCAGCGTGCCCGGCCACAGCCGAACGAACACGCTCTCACTCGAAGACCCGGAGATCTTCAAATACCCGCTGATTTACCTGATCGAACCGAGCTGGTGGCGCATCACGGACATCGAAGCCCGCAACCTCCGGACGTATCTCGACAAGGGGGGCTTCGTCATCATCGACGACTTCAAGACGTCGGAATGGCGCGGCGGTCGCGGCTGGGATCAGTTCACCGACAACATGCGCGAGGTGATGCCGGCCGCAAAGTTCATCGACCTCGACATCTCACACCCGATCTTCAGCCAGTTCTTCACGATCACGTCGCTCGACATCTTCCCGCAGGCCTATAACGCCGGACGCCCAGTCTTCCGTGGACTGTTCGAAGGGAACGATCCCACGAAGCGCATGCAGATGTTCATCAACTACAACACCGACATCTCGCAGTTCTGGGAGTGGTCCGGTCGAGGGCTTCGCCCGATCGAACAATCCAACGAAGCCTACAAACTCGGCGTCAACGCCATCATCTACGGCCTGACGCACTGACTAGTCCGCTTTCAGCGCGTCCTGCGGGCGGATGGTCAATGCGCGCCGCAGGGGCACCCACGTCGCCGCGAGGCCGGCGAACACCAGAAGGCACAGCACCACCGGCAACGTCCATGCGCCTCCATCACCCATGCGCGACACAAGCACCGAGCGGGCGCTGAGCGAGGCGATTGCCAGCGCAGCCCCGACCACACCGCCGATGCCGATCTGAAGGGCGGCACGCGTGCCGATGGTGCGCACGACGTGTGAGACGCTGGCTCCGAGCGCAAGCCGGATCCCAATCTCGCGAGTCCGGCGCGACACAATCAGCGACATCATCGAATACACGCCGGCGAGCGCCAGCACCAATGTCACCGCGCCGAGACCAACAAGCGCTGACGAGAAGCCCGCAAAAAATGCACGGTCATCCATGTTGACGTCGCCGAGACGCTCGGCACGGCCGGGGACCCACATCGGATCGTGTGCCTGCAACGCGCGGCGCACAGGTTCCGACCACATCAACGGCTCCCCCGCCACCCG
>CAZLJG010000173.1:0-7128 GCA_964559545.1 uncultured Solibacteraceae bacterium
AAGGAGCTTGCTATGTGGATTCGACGTTGCCCGTGTGTTCTTGTCGCCGCCATCTGTATGGCGGTTCCCGTTGGGGCCCAGCAGGCTCGGGCGCCGCAGCGGCGTCCGCTCGTGTTGCCGCAGCTGCCGGCATTGTCGATGGATCGCAAGATCGAGTTGTCCACAGTCACCGGCGCCCCGTACTCGGCTGACGTCACGTCGGAGTCGATTCAGACCTTGTCTGACGGGAACCGGATCGTGAAGCGCACGACGGGGAAGGTGTATCGGGACAGCGTCGGCCGTGTTCGTCGCGAAGAGACGCGGCCTGATGGCACTGTGGAGATCTCGATCCACGACCCGGTGGCCAATACGGTGACGATGCTCGACAGCGGGGACCGCACGGCACGGGTGACCCCGGGTCTCGGACGCTACACACTGCGCAGCGCGGTTGACGGGCGGGTCATGACGTACACGATGACTCTCAATGCGGCGAGGCCGTACCGTGCCGATGCCACGAAGGAGGCCGGGACCGAGCACACCACGTCGGAGACCCTGCCTGAGCGGTCACTCGAGGGCGTGCGGGTCACGGGTATTCGAAAGACGACGACCATTGCCGCCGGTGCGGTTGGGAACGAACAGCCTATTCACGTGGTGTCTGAGGAGTGGACGTCGCCGGACTTGAAGGTGCTGGTACTCACGGACTTCAACGATCCCCGAAGTGTACGCACGACCTACAAGCTCACGAACATCACACGCGATCACCCGGATGCGTCGTTGTTCCTTGTGCCGTCGGGATATCGGAAGCGTTAGCTGCCCAGTTTCACGGCCGCTTCGGCGCCGATGGGTTCGCGAAACGGGTCCATCGGAATGGGGACGTATTCCACGTCCAGGATTTCGAGCGTCTCAGTCTTCTTCGGCGCGCGCAGCACCACGCGGTCACCCACGCTCGCCTTCAACAGCGCGCGTGCGAGGGGGGATCGCCAGCTGATGTAGCGCCGAGTCAGATCCACTTCATCGAGGCCCACGATGTGGACGACGTGCTCGCCACCGGCGGCGTCCTGGTAGGTGACGGTCGCGCCAAAGAAGACACGCGACGCTGCCGCTGCCGGCCGCGGGGCGGCGGGGTCCACCACTTCTGCTGAATCGATCCGTTTGCCGAGAAAGCGGATGCGCGAATCGATCTGGCGCAGCCGCCGTTTTGCGTAGAGGTAGTCGGCGTTTTCGCTGCGGTCCCCGTTGGACGCCGCCCAGGTCACGACCTTGGTCACCGCCGGGCGCTCCCGGTTCAGCAGGAAGCGGTGTTCGTCCTTCAGGCGTTGCAGCCCCGCCGGCGTGATGTAGTTCTTGACGGCCGGCCCCGGCGCGTCGCGCTTCGGTTCCCGTAGGGGGCGCTTGGCTCTCATCACCCATAGAATAGGTGAGGCCACCCCTGATGTCTGCGCCCCGCGATGCTTCAATGACACCCCGATCGCTGGCGGAAGTGCTCGACTTCCGCCCAGACGAGGGCACGATCCGCCTGCACGAGCAGCGCGTCGTGATCCTCAGTGCAGCCGCGATGGGCCTGTTGACGCGGGAACTCATCGACACGCTCGGACCGGAGGCTGCGCGCCGACTGCTGCTGCGTTTCGGATATGCCGACGGCTATCACGACGCCGTCAGCCTCAGGGACCGGTCGGCCTGGTCGAGTCCCATTGACGGCCTTCGCGCGGGCCTGGCGCTCCATCGGCTTGAGGGACTTGTACACGGCGAGCTGACCCTGGTTGAGTCTGACGAGACGACCGGGAGATTCTCGGCGGCGGTGACGTGGCGGCATTCGTACGTCGCGGAACAGTATCTGCATCATGTCGGCACGGCCTCGGAGCCGGTCTGCTGGTCGCTGACCGGGTATTTGAGTGGCTACGCCAGTGCCTGCCTGCAGCGCGAGGTCTACTTTCGCGAAACCGCGTGCCTCGGTCAGGGCGCGGGAGAGTGTCTCGTGGTCGGCAAGGACGCCGACCAGTGGGCCGACGCGCTGGCCGATCTTCGGGGGGACTTCCAGGGTGAGCAAGTGGGGCGGGACGTGGAGCGGCTGCGCGACATGGTTCGTGAGCAGCTCGCGGCGCTGGAGCGCAGGGCCGAAGTGGTCGGGAGCCGTGAACGCGAACTGAACCTCCTCCGCGCGCGCGTCGCCCAGCTGGCGGCGCAGCAGTCGTTCATCGCCGAAAGCGCCGGCATGAAGCAGGTGCTGGAATACGCCGCCCGCGTCGCCCCGCTCGAGACGACCGTGCTGGTGCAGGGTGAAAGCGGCACCGGCAAGGAGTTCATCGTCAAACTCATTCACGAGCAGAGCACACGCGCTGGCGGGCCGTTCATCTCGGTGAACTGTGCCGCGCTGACTGAATCGTTGCTCGAATCAGAGTTGTTCGGGCATGTGCGCGGGGCCTTCACGGGAGCCGTGCGTGACAAGCCGGGACTGTTCGAGCTCGCGGCCAACGGCACGCTGTTTCTCGACGAGATTGGGGAAGTGGCACCGGTTGTCCAGGCCAAGCTGCTCCGTGCTCTGCAGGAGCGCGAAATTCGACGGGTGGGAGGCGAGCGCACGATCGCTGTCAATGCGCGTGTCGTCGCCGCCACGAATCGGGATCTCAGAGCTGCCGTCGATGCAGGCACCTTTCGGGAAGACCTGTACTTCAGACTGGGGGCCTTCGTGATTGAAGTGCCCCCGTTGCGTGATCGGCGCGACGACATTCCGCTGCTCGTCCACGACTTCCTGCAACGCATCGCCGCGCGGATACAGAAGGACGTCACGGGCCTGACGCCCGATGCCATGCGGGCGTTGCTCGCGCATGACTGGCCCGGAAACGTCCGCGAACTTGAACACGCCATGGAGCGCGCGATCATCGTCGCGCACGGAAAGCGGATACAGGTCAGCGATCTGCCCCACGAGGTGGTGCGGGCACGGCGGAGAGCCGGTGCCGAGTCACTGGAGCTGGAGGCGCAGGAACGCGTCACCATCATGCGAGCGTTGGAACGGTTTGGCGGCAATCGCCGCCAGACGGCCGACGCGCTGAAGATCAGTCCCGTCACGCTGTGGCGGAAGATGAAACGTTTCAAATTGAACGATTGATTGCGTTCTGAAAGCTCCACGGACGCAGGGGTGATCGACAGCGCCCGGCCACGCCGGGTCGGTTTGATGGTCGCTGCGCTGGCGCAGGAGTTGCAATGACGTGGGGCATCGCCATGTGCCGTCTCCTGCACGCTCCTCCACGTCGTCTCGCGCCCATCGGCAGCCGTTCGGCGACCGCTGACGGCACCTCCACATCCTGATATTTCCGCGCACGCGCGCGGTACCGCGCTTTCGAACGGGCCCTGGGCCCGGCGGGGCGCCTTTCATCTTGAGGACTGAATGACCATGAGCTTGTACAGACTGATTGAATCCGCGGACGGGCTGCGCGCGCCGTCTGAGCTGGCCGAACGGCTGGTCGCCTGGCACGATGCCATGGTGGCTCATGAGCGCATCAGACGGACAATGCCCTCCGCGTCACCCTGTCATGACGAGTGTCCACACGTCGAAGCCCGCGAACTCTGGGCCGAAGTCAGGGCGACGCTCGGGAGACGGGCGCACGACCTGACCTTTCTCCGTTCGCGGGCGGAAGGCGGGGCGCGGTCATGAGCGGACTCACAGTGGTCTGGATCGCGACCGTGCTGATCGGTGTGGGACTGGTCGTGGTCGCGATTCGCGACCTCCGACAAACGAAGAATGCGGTGACGCACAACTTCCCGGTGATCGGGCACGTCCGCGCGCTGCTGTCGGAGTTGGGCCCTCCGCTGCGACAGTATTTGTTTGCCAGCGATGCCGAGGAGCGGCCCTATAACCGCGTGACTCGTGCCTGGGTGTACGCGTCTGCCGATGGCGGGAACAACGCCATCGCATTCGGTTCGCAGGTGGACCACGACGCGGTGGGGCGGATGCATCTGCTGCCGTCGTTGTACCCGACACTCGCGACGAAGACCGCGCCGTTGCCCAGGCCCGGACTGATTGGAGCCTCACGGCCACAGCCCTACCAGCCGAATCACTTCGTGAACATCTCCGGGATGAGTTTCGGTGCCTTGTCTCCAAACGCCGTTCGGGCGCTGTCGCGGGGCGCACGGCTGGCCGGTATCTACATGGGCACTGGTGAAGGTTCGTTATCCCCCTACCACGTGGATGGCGGGGGCGACATTCTGTTTCAGATCGGGCCGGCCAAATTCGGGTGCAGGACGCCCCACGGACGGTTCGATGACGACAAGGCTCGTGAAATTCTCGCCCGGCCGCAGGTGAAGATGGTCGAAATCAAGCTCGCTCAAGGCGCAAAGCCGGGGCAGGGTGGGCTGCTGCCCAAGGAAAAGATCACGCCGGAGATTGCTGCGATTCGCGGGATTCCCATGGGGCAGGACTGTCAGTCGCCGAATGGATTCGAGGAGTGTCGCGATGCCGCGTCATTACTCGACTTCATCGGACGGGTGCGAGGCTTGACGGGGAAGCCGGTGGGGATCAAGACCGTTGTGGGTTCTGCCGCCGAGATCGACGACCTGTGCGCGGAGATCACGCTGCGTGGGTTCGGCCCCGACTTCATTGTGGTGGATGGCGCGGAAGGCGGCACCGGCGCGGGACCGCTGTCGCTGGCTGATCACGTCGGCATGCCCGTGATGGACGGTCTGATTGTGGTGGATGACGCCTTGCGGCAGTGGGGGCTGCGCGATCAGATCACGGTCATCGCCTCCGGGAAGATCGCGACCGGCGGTGAAGCGGCGCTGCACCTGGCCATGGGGGCCGACCTGATCCACATCGGCCGCGGGTTCCTGCTGTCGATTGGGTGCATTCAAGCCCTGCGCTGCCACACAAACACATGTCCCGCGGGTGTTACTACGCAGAACCGCTGGCTGCAGTCCGGACTTGATCCCGCGGACAAAGGGGCGCGCGTGGCCAACTACTCGCTCGCGCTCGAGCGGGACATCATGGCCGTGACCAACGCGTGCGGCTTGGCGCATCCCAGGGACCTGACGCGCCGTCACGTCATGATGAACGTCGCCCCTGGCGTCAGAAGACCGATGTCTGAGCTGGCGCCAAGCCCCAGTGACGTTCCCCTTGAACGCGAGTTGATCGGTATGGGCGCCGGCCACTGAACGGCCTGGGAGAGTACGCCCTCCTGAGGCTATTCGGTCCTCAGTGCCTCGGTCGGCTCGACGCGCAACGCGCGGCGCGTGGGGACCACACACGCCGCCAGGCAGACGCCGAGCATCAGCACCACGTAGGCGGCAATGAGCCCCACCTGCGTGGGCGCCAGCGCGCGGCTGTAGACCTCGTTGACCATGAGGGTCGTGAGGAGTGTGCCTACGGCCAGACCGACGCTCACCTGGATCAACGGCCGGCGAAGAATCGCCATCACCACCCGGAGTCTGTCCGACCCAAGCGCGATACGAATACCGATCTCGCGTGTCCGGCGCGCGACGGCAAAGGACATGACCGCATAGATGCTGGCGAGGGACAGGATCAGCGCGACAGCGCTGATGCCGAGGATGACCCGGAAGAAGAAGTCGATCGACAGCAGCTCTGCCTTTGGGATGTCGGAGAGCGGACGCACCTCCGACAGACGCAGCGTCGGATCCGTGGCGACGGCCGCGGCACGGAGCCGGGGGGCCAGCGTCATCGCGTCCCCCGTGACTCGAGCGGCCACGTACAGCGATCCCCCCTGCGAGACCGACAACGGGTAATACACGCCCGCGACACCAGGATCGGGAGGCACGCGCATGCCCAGATCGCGAACCACACCGATGATCTCGCGCCAGGGCGCGGTTGCCAGCGCGTCGGCGGCCTCCTGCTCACGAGGCACCAGCCGAATCCGCAGCCCGACTGGGTTGCGGCCGCCGAGCTTTTGATCGACGAATGATTGGTTGACCACCACGACGTGATGGTCCGAGGTGGTGTCGCTCGACGTGAACCCGCGCCCCGAGAGCACCGGGGCATCAAACGCCGCGAAGAACCCCGGATCAACGCCCGCAGTGCTGATGCGTTGGTCGGTGTTGGCGCCCACTGCCGGCTCGTCGACGGCTTCAATGTCCACCTCCGTCAGCGGATGCCACATCAACGGCAGCTGGTTCGCGACTGTGGCATCGATCACACCCGGTTCACTCAGCAGGCGTTCGAGCAATTCCGGCAACGCCGAGCCGCCCGTCGTGTCCACCCGTGCGGTCAACACGCGGTCCGGAGACACGCCGATATCCACGGACTCGATCTGCACCCCGTCGCGTTTCGTAAAAAACGCTGTCACTGGAAACGCCATCGTCACGGCCACCTGCACGACGATGATGGCGGTCCAGACACCACCGAACTTGAGTCCGCCTCCGCCAGCCGTGCTGGCCTTCAGGCGGGACTGCAGGCCGCGGGTGACCTTTACGGCGGGCAGCACGCCAGACACCAATGCGGCCAGCAGTGTGAGCGCGGCCGTGTAGATGATGGCCGCAGTGGAGAGCTGCGGCGTGAACCAGAAGGGCAGTCGCCCGTCGCCCGCGCCCGCAGCAAACGTGTCGAACACCCACCGCAGGCTGCTCGATGCCACGATCAGCCCGATGACGGCGGCCACGCTTCCGAGGACGAGCGCTTCGGCGAAAAATTGGGACACGATGCGGGCACGACTGGCGCCGAGAGCGCTGCGCACAATAATTTCGCTGTCGCGCGTGGCCGCACGCGCGAACGTCAGCAGCGCGACATTGCCGCTGACCAGCGTCAGCAACATCGCAAAGAACACGTTGAACGACCACATCGCCAGCCGCATGACCGGTGGGAGGTCCATCATTCCGTCGGCGAGCGGCAACACTTCCATATGCAGGCGTTCGTGTGTGGACGGAAAGTCCACCGCGGCTTGTGCGCTGATCGCGGCGGCCTGCGCCTCAGCCTGGGCAAACGTGACGCCGTTGGCCAGCCGGCCGAACACCCGAAGACTTGGACCAGAGCGCGGCGCGGGGGCGGGTTCCACGCGCAGGGCGCTCCAGGCAGCGTCCGCCATCGGAAACAGGAATTCCTCGGGCATGACGCCGACCACCGTCGCCGGTGTCTTGCCGAGCGTGACCACCCGATCGATCACCGCTGGGTCAGAGTTGAAGCGTTGTTTCCACACCTCATGGCCGAGC
>CAZLJG010000174.1:0-2008 GCA_964559545.1 uncultured Solibacteraceae bacterium
GCCCATGCCGAGGACCAGCGACGACACCATGATCAGCAGCAGCGCCAGGAAGAGGTTCTGCTCGGCGAGCGGCAGAATCGTGGCCGGCAGCCTGGTGCCCACGCCCGTCATGGTGACGACCGCGATCACGACACCGACACAGGCGGCTGCCGCGATGAGTGGCGTCGCATCGCGCGCCGACTCAAGAATCGCGGTACGGACTTTGGTCCATGTCAACCGCGTCCTGACATGCAGGAACGACACCACCGTCGTGACCAGGAGCGCGATGCTGACGGCGCGGAACGCGGTGTAGCCAAGCGCGAGGAACACGATCAGGCTGGCGAGCGCGACGCCAAACACGATGCCTTCAAACGGATGTCCGCGTTCGATCTCAGGGATGTCTGCAGACGCACCGGCCTGTCCAATGGCCCGCCGTTTCGCCGAGAAGTGCACGATGAAGTACAGCGACATGTAGTACAGGATCGCGGGGATGGTGGCAGCGCGGACGATCTCGAGGTACGTCACCGGCGGCTGCACAAGCTCGAGCATCATGTAGGCGCCAGCGCCCATGACTGGTGGCGCCAACGCGCCTCCTGAACTGGCCGCCGCTTCGATGCCGCCGGCCTCGTGGGCCGGAAAGCCGGCACTCTTCATCATCGGAATCGTGAACGTGCCCGTCGCTACCGTGTTGGCCACCGCACTGCCAGAAAGCGACCCCATCATGCCGCTGCTGATCACCGCGACCTTCGCGGGCCCTCCGGGCGTGTTGCCGAACCGGCGCGCCGCAAAGTCGATGACAAATCGTGTGGCACCCGTCGCGCCCAGCAGGGCGCCGAACACGACGAACAGGAAGACGTAGGTGAACATCACCTGCAGCGCCACGCCGAACACGCCCTGGCTGTGCAGGAACGACTGCGCCACGATGCGGTCCACCGGATAGCCCCGGTGCGGGAAGAACCAGTCCGGCGACCACGCGCCGAAGTACGCGTAGAGAAGAAAGAACCCGGACAGGATAGGGAGCGCCCACCCGAGGGTGCGTCGCGCCGCTTCCATCACAAGGAGGAGGCCCGTGGCGCCCACCATGATGTCGAGTGACGTTTCGTAGCCGGCGCGATTGCCGAGTGATCGGCCATCGGTCCATGACGAGGCGAATGCCGGTTCCGTCTGCCACACCACGTACGCACAGCACCCGAGCGTGAGCAACGCCAGTGTGGCGTCCAAAGCGCGCGTCATACCAGACGCCGCCCGGCCCTTCACCATGGGCACATTCAGGAAACAGAGAATGAGCCCGAACGCGGTGAAGATCGCGAGCTGCGCCTGGGGGCCCAGCCGCGCGTAGTTCACCTCAACGAGGGTGAACCCGCACAGCAGGGCGCTCAGCGCAAACGTGAGGTTACTGCGGCCAGATACCGATTTCACGGTAGAACCGGATGGCGCCTGGGTGGAACGGCGTGCCCGTGTCGCGGATCGCGTTCTTCGGATTGATGGCACGGCCGGCCGGATGTTTCTGCGCCACCTGCTCGCGCTGCTCCCACAACATCTTCGTGACGTCGTACACGAGCTGTTCATCCTGATTGGATGCAGCGATCAGGTGCATCGAGCCCACGTCGAGACCCGCGAATTCCTGGGTCTGCCCGCGATACGTGTTCGCCGGGATGGTGGCCGGTGCGAAAAACAGATAGTCCGCGGACAGTTTCGCGCGCGCCGCTTCGTCGAACGGAATGAAATGCAAGTCCATCGTCGCCGCCGCCTGCGTGATTGATGCGGTCGGGATGGCGCCGCCGATGAAGATCGCGGCTGCCGATCCGTCGGTCAGCATGTCCACCGCGGCGGCCTGGCTCGCGTTGAGCGCGGTGAAGTCCTCGTAGCGCACGCCGTGGGCTTCGAGAATCGGCTTCACGAAGTACTCAAAGCCCGCGCCGGCCGGACCGATCACGACGCGTTTGCCTTTGAGGTCCGCGATCGTGCGCACGCCACTGTCGGCCTTGGTGATGAACAGCGCCACGTTCGGCGCCAACGTCATGACCGT
>CAZLJG010000174.1:2108-7119 GCA_964559545.1 uncultured Solibacteraceae bacterium
GCCGTGCCCACATTGATGAAGGTGCGTTCGGGCGCGCCACCACACGCCAGCGATGCCGCAAGGAGGGTGACTGCAGAGAGCATTCGCATCTTGGGAAACCTCGCGACTATTGTAATGCCTTCATGTCCCGGAGCCGTCTCCTGTCTGTCCTTGTGCTGGCCGTCGGGCTGGCGGGCTTCCTGTTCATGCGGGGCTGCGACGAACGCCTGCCGGATATTGAAGTGGCCGACGGGTTCATCCACGTGCGGAACGAGACGGACGAGGAGTGGCGGACCGTGCGGATCTGGGTCAACGAGCACTATGCCGTCTCGGTGGTCTCCATCCCGCCGAAGGGATTCATCCGCGAACCCGTGAAGCGATTCGTGGCGGCCCAGGGCCAGACCATCAACACGTCCACCACACCCGTCACGTCTGTGGTGGTACTCGCCGCCAGCCCCAGCGGAGAGCGGCTCCGGTTTACCTGGGGGAAGCCGCAGCTGCACTAGGGCGAATGTAGAATCGGTGCATGGCGCTTATCGAACCAGGCAAGAAGGCTCCCGCATTCACGTTGAAGGACCAGCACGGCACGACGCACAAGCTGTCGCAGTACGCCGGCCGGCCCGTGATTCTCTACTTCTATCCGAAGGACGACACGCCGGGATGCACGACGGAGTCGTGCGACTTCCAGGCACGCCTGCCGAAGTTTGCGAAGGCCGGTGACGCGGTGGTGCTGGGCATCAGCATCCTCGACGAAAAGAGCAAGGCCAAGTTTGCGAACAAACACGGTCTGACGTTTCCTCTCCTGGCGGACGCCGAGCATGAGGTCGCCGAGAAGTACGGCGTGTGGCAGGAGAAGATGCGCTACGGTCGCAAGTACTGGGGCATCGTCCGCACGACCTACCTCATCGACGCGGACGGCAAGGTCGCGAAGCGCTGGGACAAGGTCAGCGTGGATGGACATGCTGACGCGGTGCTGGGTGCTCTGGGCTGAGTGCTCGGTGCACTACTTCTCAGCAATGCAGTACAGGTACCGATACCCCTTGAGGTAGATTTCCCCGTCCACCAGCGCCGCTGACGAATCAAAGCCGTCGTCGAGTGTGTTGGTCGCGAGGATCTCGAACTTGGGTCCGTGGCGCAGCACGACGGTCGCGCCATCGCGTCCGGTGATGTAGACCTTGCCGGCGGCGCCGACGGGTGATGCAAACACATTGGCGGCGGCCTCGAGCCGCTGCAGCCCGTAGTGCTGGGCGCCGGTCTTGGCATCAAACACCGTCAGAATGCCGTTGTTGGACTTCAGCATGTACAACACGCCGTCGTAGAGGAGCGGCGACGGCACGTAGGGTGTGTCGCGATCAAAAGTCCACGCGACCGCCGGTGTGCCCGTGATGTCGCCCTTCGCCTCGGTAAGCTTGATGGCCTTCAGGCTGTTGCCGCGGAATCCGCTCATCAGAATCGCCAGGCCGTCTTCCACCACCGGCGACGGGATCGGATTCATCGTCAACCCGCTGGTGAACCACACCACATCCCCAGTCGCGAGGTCGTAGGCATGAATCTGGTTCATCGCACCGACCACGACCTGCGGCTTGCCGTTGACGTCGGTGATGAGCGGCGTCGCCCACGTGTCGATCTCCGTGCGCGGTTTGCGCCAGAGCTCGTTGCCCGTGGACTTGTCGAGGGCCACGATGAAGGACTCACCCTGATGGTCCCATACGTGCACGAGGTAGCGGCCGTACAGCGCCGGCGTGCTCCCTTCGCCAAACTGGCTGCGCATGCGTTTGTCGCCGAGGTCCTTTTCCCAGAGCTTCTTGCCGTTCAGATCAAACGCATAGATCCCGCGCGATTCGAATGACGCGATCACCACCTCGCCGTCGGTCACGGCTGAGGTCGATGCCCACGTGCCGTTCTCCTGATGCCGCTCGTGCGGTGTCTCCTCGCGGACGACCTGCTCCCACAGGGTTTTGCCGGTCTTGCGATCGAGCGCCATCACGACGAACTTGTGCGGGGATGGGGGAGGAACGGATCCGCGCGGCGCCAGGCCCGCGACCGTCGCCGGGTCGGCGGGGATGGCGGTCAGCACAAAAAGCCGGTCATTCCAGACCACAGGTGAGGACGAGCTGCGGCCGGGAATCGGCACCTTCCACCGGATGTTCTTCGTTTCACTCCACTCGGTGGGCGGAGTGGCCGTCTTCGAAACGCCCGTCGCGTGAGGCCCGCGCCACTGACCCCAGAACCGGTTGGCCGCGGCTTGTTCCGCCGCGACAGGAACCACGACTGGCGATAGCAGCACCAGGGCCGTCAGGCCAGCGGCAGACAAAGACACGCGTAGCGGCATCGTTTTCATTGTTTCAGGTACCATCCCCGGCATGATTACGTCCCGCCCCGCGCCGGCGTTGACAGGGGTCGCGGGGGTCGTCCTGGCGGCGGGGCGGGGAGAACGTTTTGCGGCAGCCGACCCGTCGGCTCCTCCCAAAATGCTGGCGCCTATCGACGGCGTGCCCATGGTGTGCCGGACGGTGGCCACGCTGATCGCAGGCGGAGCCGATCGCTGCGTCGTCGTGGTGTCGGCTGATGGTGCGTCGGCGATCGGTCAGGCGCTTGAGGGTCTGCCGGTGGAGCTGGTCGTGAATCCGGATCCCTCGCGAGGGATGTTCTCGTCCGTGCGGTGTGGCGTGCAGGCCACCAGCGACACCGAAATGTGCGTCCTGCTCCCGGGGGACATGCCATTCATCCAACCGTTGACCATCACAGTGTTGATCGCCCGCGCCCGCGAAACCGACCGGACCACGGCGCCCGCCCTCGAAGGCCACGCTGGGCACCCGGTCGTGTTGTCCTCGACGATGCGCGCCCGCATTGTCGCGGCCCCCACCGGGTCGCGCCTCGACCACGAGCTGGCGCACGAAGAGGTGCTGTTGGTGCCCGTGGTGGATGCCGGGGTGCGACGTGATGTCGATCGGCCCGACCGTGTCGGTTAGTCCTTTAGTCCTTCGCAGATTAGGATCGCTGAGTGCCCACGCTGACGCCCACCTCGATTTATCACCGCATGGCGGCGTTACGCGCCCAGGGCCAGCGTTTTGCCGTGGCCACAGTTGTGCGAACGCACGGCAGCACGCCGCAGGTGGTGGGTGCCACGCTCGTGCTGGGTGAACACGAAGACGTCCGTGCGGCCGTTGGCACGCTGGGTGGTGGGTGCGTGGAAGCCGATGCCGTGGATGCGGCCCGCGAGGTCATCACCACCGGGCGTCACTCGCTGCGCGCATACGAACTGACCGAGGACCTGGCCTGGAACACCGGCCTTGTGTGCGGCGGCACGATGTGGATTCTCGTGCAGCGCGACGACGAGGCGCTCACGTGTGGGGGCGTTGATGTGCTGCCGGGCCTGGTCGCGGCTGCAGAGGCCGGAGCTCCATTGGCCATCGTCACCCATCTGCGTCGCACCGCGGGTGGATTCGAGCGACTTGGCCGTCTCGCCGTCTGTGATGACGGCGCCGTACATGGAGCCCTGATGACCGACGTGTTGACGGCCCAGGCGCGTGAGGCCGCCCTGACGCAGCTGCCGCACGGTACCGCTCGCACGGTCAAACTTGACGAAGGGCAGGACCTGCTCGTTGAGGCCATCGCGAGTCGCCCCCGCATCGTGATCGCCGGTGGAGGTCACGTCGCGCTCGCCATCGCTCGTCAGGCGGCGATGCTCGACTTCGACGTGACTGTTGTTGAGGACCGCCCGGAGTTTGCGAGTGATGAACGCTTCCCTGGTGCCACGATTCTCCAGGGTGACGTGCCGGCCACGCTCGGGTCCCTCCGATATGCGTGGAACAGCTTCATCGTCATCGCCACACGGGGGCACAAATTGGATGCCGACTGCGTGCGCGAAGCCGTGACCACGAATGCGCGCTACATCGGGCTGCTCGGGAGCCGCCGCAAGACCGTGTTGATCGAAAAGATGTTGCGCGACGAAGGGGTCGCCGAGGATCGCATCGCCGTCATTCGGGCTCCCGTGGGCCTCGACCTTGGTGGGCGCACCCCGGCCGAGATCGCCCTGTCGGTGATGGCAGAGATTACGCAGATTCGGTACCAAGGTTCCGGGCGTCCTTTATCGGAACCATGAACCGTCCGCAGTCGTCCGGTTCTCCATGCTGTCCGATCTGCGCCATGCCCTCCGCCTGCTGATCAAAGACCGAAGTTTCACCGTCACGGCCCTGCTGACTCTGGCGTTGTGTATCGGCGCCAATACCGCCATCTTCAGCGTCGTCCAATCCGTGTTGCTGCGGCCGTTGCCGGTGCCCGACGCGGATCGACTGGTGCTGGTGCTCAATAGTTATCCCAACGCCGGAGCCCCGCGCGCGGCCGCGGCCGTGCCTGACTATTTCGACCGGCTGAAAGGCGTGACGGCCCTCGAACACATGTCGCTCTATCGGCGCGGTGGTATGACCCTGGGCGCTGAAGGCGGGGCAGAGCGAATCGTGTCGGTCACGGCGACGCCGTCGTTTTACCAGTTGGCGGGTGCAGTGCCGGTTGCGGGCAGTCTGCTGACCGACGCGGATGCCGAAGAGGGTGCGACGCGACGAGTCCTGCTGAGCCATAGCCTCTGGCAGCAGAAGTTCGGGGGCAACCCGTCAGCGGTCGGGCAAGAGATCAGGCTGAACGGCAACACCCATATCATCGCCGGCGTTCTGCCCTCGGATTTCACGGTGCTCTGGAATGACATCGACGTGTGGCTCCCCACGCAGTTTACCGCCAGGGAAAAATCCGACGACGGACGGCATTCGAACAACTGGACGATGGTCGGGCGGTTGAAGGATGGCGCGACGTTGTCGCAGGTGCAGCAGCAGCTGGATGCGATCAATGCGGCCAACGACGAACGGTTCCCGCAGTTCAGGCAGATTCTGAAGGACGCAGGTTACCGCACCGACGCGTTCATGCTGCACGCGGATCTGGTGCGCGAATTACGCCCGGTGTTGTACCTGCTGTGGGCCGGCGTCGCGTTTGTGTTGCTCATCGGCTGCGTGAACATCGCGAACCTCGTGATGATTCG
>CAZLJG010000175.1:0-7112 GCA_964559545.1 uncultured Solibacteraceae bacterium
GCAGCGCCTGCATCGGCACCATCAACAGCGCCGCGGTGATCCCGGGTACCTGCATGAGCGGTGTCGCCAGACCGTGGAGGATCGTGTCGAGCACGTGCCCGTCCGCAAGCGCGACGCTGATCCCGCGGGCCACGCCCACGAACAATGCCGCGCCAAGCATCCCTTCCATGCCCTTGATGAAACTCGACGCGCTGTCTGACGGTGTCTGCCCTGAGACCAGGCCGATGGCAAACGCGGCGACCAGAAACAGGGCCGACAACTCGTTGAAGCCCCAGTCGTAACGCAGGACGCCGATGACGTAGGGCACAAACGGCAGAAGTACCAGCGCGAGCAGCACGAAGTCCCGGCGTTGCACGGGGACTGGCGCGACCGCGACCTCGCCGTCGACATGTTCATCTCTGGAAATCATGGCCAACGTCCACACGATCCACACCGTGACCGCTGCGGCGAGCAACGAGAATCGGAGGACCGGCTGGTTCATCGGTGGCAGTTCCGCGAACTGCAGCGCGATTCCCGTCTGAAACGGATTCGTAGGGCCAAAGGCCGCACCGACCACAGCGGCGCCAAGACTCATGGCCAGCGCGGTGAGCGGGCCACAACCGAGCCCGCGGCTCAACACAAGCAGCACCGGCACCAGCGCGATGATCTCCTCGTGCATGTTCTCGAGCGCACCAAGCGTCGCAAACACCAGGCTGACCAGGACCACGACCAGCCGGGGATGCGGACTACGACCAACCAGCGCGCCCACCAACCTCGCCAGCGCGCCCGTCCGCTCGAGCATCGCGAATGCCCCGCCGACAAACAGGATGATCAGCACCACGTCGGCGCCTTCGACGATGCCGCGAGGCACCGCGAGGAGGCCAGCCATCAGCCCAACCGGGGTCGGGTCCACGCGGGCGTACGTGCCCGGGATGACGACCGAGCGACCGGTCGCCTCATCAACACGCCGTTCAAACTCGCCGGCAGGTAATACCCAGGTCAGCAAGACCGCGACGGCGACGCCGCCGAGCAGCAGCACCAACGGATGCGGAAGTTTCACTCGCATAAATGACCAGCGGCCGTCTGTTCGTCAATGATGCGCTGGACCATCGGCCACAACGCCGGAAGTCCCTCGCGGATCGGATCCATCCTGCGCAGCACCGCCGCCTTCGAGATGTTGTGGGCCCGCCAGGTGCCGCCATCGTTCACAGACGTGTTCTGGACGAGCGCCGCGAATCGATCCAGGGCGTTGGCCATGCGCGCGTCGGGCGTGTCACCCGCCTCGAACTCGTCCCACAGGCGTCGAAAGTCCGGACCGGGGCCGTCGCCGATCAGCCCGAACAGCCGGTCGGCCGCCGCACGTTCACGGTCGGCCTTGTCGTGGTAACCAGCCGTATCGAAGGCAAACGTATCTCCGGCATCGATCTCGACCAGGTCGTGAATCAGGAGCATCCGGATGACGCGATCGACGTCCACCCCCGCCGGCGCGTGGCCGGCCAACGTCAACGCCATCAGCGCGATGTGCCACGAATGCTCCGCACTGTTCTCGCGTCTGGACCGATCGCCGATCGTGGTCATCCGGAGGACGGACTTGAGGCGATCCACCTCCCTGAGGAAGACCACCTGCTGCAACAACACGTCGGACATGACGAGCAACCGTACACGAAGTCAGGCCCGCGTTCACGCGGTAGATGGGAGATCTTTCAGGGCCCGCTTGAACACCTTGCCCGTCGGACCGACCGGGAGCGATTCGCGGATTTCGATGCTGCGCGGGTACTTGTAGACCGCGAGTTGCTGCTTGCACCACTCGATCAGCGCTTCGGGCGTCACCGACGCGCCTGGCTTCAATACGACAAACGCCTTCACTTCTTCACCGAGTCGATCATCGGGCACGCCGATCACCGCGGCCAGCGCGATCGCGGGATGGGTCACCATCACTTCCTCAACCTCACGCGGATACACGTTCATCCCGCCCCGCAACACCATGTCCTTCTTGCGGTCGACGATGGAGACGTAGCCGTCGGCGTCGATGATGCCGATGTCGCCGGTGTGGAACCACCCGCCCTTGAGGGCCTCGGCCGTCTCTGCCGGCCGGTTGTAGTACCCCTTCATCACGTTATGGCCGCGGATGACGACCTCGCCGCGTTCCCCCGACGGCAACGGTTCGTCCTTGTCATCCACCACGCGCACCTCGCAGCCGAAGACCGGCAACCCGACGGTGCCGGGTTTAGACGGGAGGAACACCTGATTGAAGCACGCCACCGGTGACGTCTCGGACAAGCCGTACCCTTCGAGAATGCGAACGCCGAACGTCTTCTGAAAATCCTCCATCACCGCGACGGGCATCGGCGCGCCGCCGGAGCAGCCCACCCGCAACGTAGCGGCCACGGCCGACACATCGGCCCCGGTCGCGCGCGCATGCTGCAGCAGCGCCCAATACATCGTTGGCACACCGACCCAGCAGCTGATGCGTTCGTCGGCCATCGTCTTCAGCACCGCAGCGGGCTCAAAACGTGGGTGCAGGACGAGCGTGTGTCCACCCGCGACACCGGCGTTCATCTGGCACGTTTGACCGGTCGAGTGAAACAGCGGCAGCGTGACCAGTTGGCGCGTGGTCCCGGCGAGCGGACCGTCAAGGAGCGGCGCCATCATGTCGCGCGAGACCAGCGCGTTGGTCACCATGTTGAAGTGCGTGAGCTCTGCGCCTTTGGGCTGCCCTGTGGTGCCCGATGTGTACAGAATCACGGCCGTGTCATCGGGCTTTGGGGCATGCGTCGGAAACACCGGTGCCTGCGTGTGGATGAGCTGGCCCAGTGTCATGGCGCGATCAATCGGGCTTGCCCCCGCCGGGTTCACGGTCATGACGATGAGCTGCGCGCAGCGTTCGACTTCGTCACAGGCCGCGCGGGCCATCTGCGCCATCGGCAACTCAGTGGTGCCCTCGAACACGAGGAGCGCCTTTGCGTGTGAGTCCTTGAGGTGGTACGCAATCTCGCGCGGCTTGAGCAGGACGTTGAGCGGCACGACCACGCCGCCCATCTTCAGGATGCCGTAGTACGCGATCGGGAAATACGGCAGGTTCGGACACGACAACGCAATGTGGTCGCCAGGTGTGAGGCCGAGACTCCGAAGCCCGCCGGCGACCTGGTTGGCCATCGCGTTGACCTGCGCATAGGTCAGTCGCATTTGACTGTGGACAATCGCCTCTCGCGCCGGCGTCAGCCGCGCCTGCTGTTCAAGAAGGTGGGCGAGATTCAGGGTCGTTGTCATCGCTATTTGCTCTGCAACCACCGGGCCAACGCGTTCATTTGCTCGGGAGTGAGCTTGTCGACAAACGAGGGCATGTCTCCGTCGGGCTTGAGTTCCTTCGGCGCGGTCATTTGCCGAACGATCATGGCGACATCCTGCTCCATGCCGATGCCGGTGAGCCCGGGCCCCTCGGTACCGCCAACTGGGCCGAGGATGTGGCATCGCAGACAGTGCCGGTTAAACAGCACCGCCATTTCCCCATCGTCATTCACAGCGGGAAGTGGACTACCCGATCGGCCGCGTGCCAATGCCGAGAGAATTGCGGACATGTCGTGCTGGTCGGTCGTCGGAGCCGGGCGCAGGCCGGGCGCAATCATCTCGGGGTCGGCGAGGTGCGAGGCCACCCAGTCACGAGGGCGCGTCACCCGCACGGGCTCGATGGGACCGACCACGCCTGTCGCGTTGTGACACGTGATGCACGTGCCGGTCTGCATCAACACGGCACCGGCCTGTTCCCGGACGTTCCACTCGGTACCCGCTGACGGCGGCTTGTCCATCGCGCCCAGGACGGTCAGTGTGGTGATGGCCACGAGGCCGGCCGCGAACACGCCGAGCAGAACACGACGATCCCGCAACCCGCGCGTGCGGGCACGGTCGAGCCACGGCAGCAGCGCGAGCAAGGTCATGACGACGCCGGGGATAATGATGGCGCCGACGATTTCCAGTTTGCCAGGGAAGTACTTCAGCAGTTCGAACAAGCCGAGGAAGTACCACTCCGGTCGTGGAATGTAGTCGCTGGAGGTGGGATCGGCGGGCGGTTCAAGCGGCGGCGCGCCCTGCCACGCGAACACCGCAAGCGCGATGCCCACCACCAGTGCGACCGTCAAATCACGCGCGGCCTGAAACGGGAAAAATGTCTGTGGCTCTCCGGCCTTCGGCGAGATCGGACCGGAGATGCCATGGCGCCGCATCAGGTAGAGATGCAGTCCGATGAGCCCGAACAACACCGGCGGCAACACGAGCACGTGCACGGCGTACCAGCGCGTCAACGTCAGCGCGCCGATGTCGGGTCCTCCCCGCAACAGTCCCGCGACCCACTCACCCACGACGGGAGTGAGTTTGGAAATGTTGATGGTGACGACCGTCGCCCAGTAGGCGCGTTGATCCCATGGCAGGAGATACCCGGTCAACCCAAACGCGAGGATCACATGGAGCAACACCAGCCCGACGATCCAGTTGAGCTCGCGAGGCGCCCGATAGCTGCCGAAGAACACAACGCGGATCAGATGCAGCACTGCGGTGACCACCACGAGGCTCGCGCCCCAGTGGTGCAGGCCGCGCAGCAAATTGCCACCGCGCACCTCGGTCGTGATGTAGCGCACGCTGTCCCACGCATGGTCGGGTGTCGGCGCATAGAACATCGCGAGTAACGTGCCGGTCACGACCTGCAGCGTGAGTCCGAACAGCAACAGGCTGCCGAAGGTGAACCACCATCCCGTGCCTGCGGGCAACTTCTCGTCGAGCAGATGGTGGCGAATCGTGCGGAAGCCGGAGCGATGGTCGAGCCAGTCGAACACTGCGCGCATCAGATCTCGACCTCGATGTCAGCGGTCTCCGGATTGAGCCGGACGGGAATCTTGTGCAGACCGGTTGGCGGCGGCCCCGAGACGACGTCACCGGCGCGATTGAAGATCCCCCCGTGACACGGACACTTGTACTGGTCACCCGCGGCGTCCCACGCCACACGACAGCCCAGATGGGTGCACGTCGCCGAGAGCGCCTGATAGTCCTCGCCGACCTTGTCGATGAAGACCACGGTTTCCTTGCGCGTTTCGTGCCAGCCATCCGCGTGCCGCTCAGTGAGCGTGGCGACAAACGGCCCCTTCGGCGGCAAATCAAACATCGACGCGGCCGGACGCCAGCGCCTGGCCACCTCCCTCGTGCGCGGGGTGACGACCGCGCCTGCCAAACCGGCCACTCCGGCACCGATCAACGCGGCGCCGGCAAGCACGAGGCGGGTCAGAAACGAACGACGAGCTTCAGGCTGGTGGGTGCTCATGGTGGTGATGTTCGGGGTAGAGCCCTTCAAAACACGACGGACAAATGCTGTGCGTGAACTCGGCCGACGAGTGCGCGGCGACGTACGCCTCGACCTGCGTCCAGTAGCCGTTGTCGTCACGAATCTTCTTACAGGACGCACAGATGGGCAACAGGCCCTTGAGGGTCTGCACCCGATCGAGCGCCTCTGTGAGGCGCTCGGCCTGCGCCTTGAAACGGGCTTCCGACTGTTGTTTGAGTCTGAGTCTGGCGTACAGCAACGCGAGACTCAGTGCGACCAGCACCGCAATGATCGCGAGTGCGGTCCGCATGGTGCGCACCCGGGCCAGTTCTGCGGCCTGCACATCGCGATCGCGTTCGAGCTTGTCGATTTCCCGTTGCTGCCGATCCGCCTCGTGTGCCACCTGGAGTTGCTGCAGCCGCGCGGCGTTTTCCTGGTTGAACATCTGCTCACGCGCGGCCTGGTGCTGCAACTGGTGTTCGTACGCCGCCTTGTAGTCGCCGCGCGCCGCCTCGACTTCGGCCAGCCCCTTGAGGGCATTGGACCTCAGCAGCGGCGCATCGATCTGCGCTCCGATCGCCAGCGCGCGATTCATCGCCGCCGTCGCGTTGCCGAGGTCTCCCAGCCGGCGGTAGACATCGCCGAGATTGACTTCGGTCGCCATTTCACCGCGTTGGTCCTGCGCCTGGCGCCGCAGGGTGAGCGCGCGCTGATACGTCTGGAGCGCGGCGCGCGGATTGGTCTGCGCCTCCACAAGACCGATGCTGTTGAGCGACACGGCGATGGCGCGCATGTCGTCGGCTTTTTCACGAATCGCGAGTCCCCGGCGGAACGCCTCCAGCGCGTTCGCAAAATCGTTCATCGCGAAATACACCAGGCCGATGTTGTGGTGCGAGTAGGCCTCACTGGCCGTCATGCCCAACTCGACCTTCAGCGCGAGGCCCTTCTGGTGATACTCCAGCGCTTTCTGGTGTTCCCCGAGATTGCGATACGCATTCCCGAGGTTGTTGTACGAATACGCGAGGCCTTCCTTGTCCTGCGTCCGCTCCCGAATGGCAAGGGCCTTCAGATGGTGCTCAAGGGCCTCCGGGAAACGGCCGGCGTCGGCTTCCACCAGCCCCAGCATGTTCAGGCCCTGGGCCTCGCCGTAGTCGTCTCCGGCCTGCGCGAACATGCGGGCAGACTCGGTCGCGTGCTTCCGGGCCAGCTCCAGCTGGCTTTGATTGCGAAATCCGTAGGCGATGAAGTTGTGGGCCTCGGCCTCACCCCGAACGTCTTTGGCCGCCCGTGCCGCCGCCTGGGCCTGCTGGGCGAGGGCCAACGAGCGGGCGGGGTCGGTTTCACTGAGGGCTTTGGCCTCGGCATTCAGCTGCGCCACCGGCCCCGTGGCGCCACGCTGGGCCGCTGCGCTCACCGGCGCCAGGCAAACAAGGCAAAAGAGGCCTCCGGCAAGCAGCACGCGCATCGCGCAAGAATGTATCATCGTGGGATGCCTTCAGTGTCCCAGACCGCACAAGCGATCGCCAACCCCCTCCGACGCAATATCGCCATCATCGCGCACGTTGACCACGGCAAGACCACCCTGGTGGACGCGCTGCTCCGGCAGAGCGGCATCTTCCGGTCCAACGAACGCGTCGCGGAACGGGTCATGGACTCGAACGACCTCGAGCGGGAACGCGGCATCACCATTCTGGCGAAAAACACCGCCGTCCACTACCAGGACCATCTCATCAACATCGTGGACACACCGGGCCACGCGGACTTCGGCGGCGAAGTCGAGCGCGTGCTGTCGATGGTCGACGGCGTGATGTTGCTGGTGGACGCC
>CAZLJG010000176.1:0-7076 GCA_964559545.1 uncultured Solibacteraceae bacterium
GCGCGGCCGTCGTGTGCGGTCAGGTGCGCCCCCATCGCGTGCAGTGGATCCATGACGCGGCGCATGGGACGACTCGAAAGGGACGCGTCGCCGATCAGGGTGGCCGAAATCGGGCACCCTGCGAGCAGGCCCATCAGCAGGCGCATCGTGGTGCCCGAGTTGAGGCAATCAAGCGGACCGCTCGGGGCAGCCGGCCCGGCATCCCCCCAGCCGTCCACGCTCACCACGCCCTCGGGGGATCGGTGGACGGTGGCCCCCAGTGCGGCCACACAGCCCAGTGACGCGCGCACATCGGCACCGGGTGCCAGATGACGCATGGTGGTGCGGCCCGACGCCAGGGCGCCGAGCAGCACATACCGGTGGGAAATCGACTTGTCCCCGGGGATCGCGAGGCGACCGGTGACGGCACGGAGAGGAGAAAGGGATACAAGAGGCATTTCGCGGGCCGTTTCCGAATAGTATGTTACGCGCGGCTATGTTGACCGACCAGCACCTCATCCGTCTGGAGATACCCAGCTCGTTTCACCTGCTCGACCTCGTGCAGGCCCTGAGTGATCGCATGTCCGCGATCGCCGGCCTTGATGAGGATTCGAGCCACTGGGTGAGCGTGTCGGTTCGCGAGTCCGTGATCAACGCGGTCAAACATGGCAACCGCGAAGATCCCTCCAAACACGTCACGGTGGAATTCACGCTGGCGCCCCGCGCCAAGCCGGACGAGTTCTCGGTGACCGTACTCGACGAAGGCGAAGGCTTTGACTTCGAAGAGGTCGATGATCCGCTGGCCCCTGAAAACCTCCTCAAGTCGAGTGGCCGCGGCATCTTCTTCATGCGTAATTTCATGGACGATGTGACGATTGCCCGCCGGCCTGAAGGCGGCATGTCGGTCCGGATGGTGAAGAAGCTCTGACTCTCGATCCCGCCTACCTCGCCACCGCAGCCGACGCTGCGCTGGCCGCGGGCCGTCTGGCCCGGCAGTATTTTCGCAGCGACCTGACCATCCGGAAAAAGGGCGCCATTGACCTCGTCACGGAAGCGGACGTGGCCGTGGAGCGTGAAATTCGCGCACGAGTGGAGCGCCGTTTTCCGTCGCACACGTTTCTGGGCGAAGAATCGGGCGGGTCGTCGGCCGCGGGTGTGCCGTTCCGCTGGATCGTGGATCCGATCGATGGCACCACCAACTTCGCGCATGGCCTTGCGTTGTTCTGCACGTCCATCGCGCTCGAGATCGACGGCCAGGTGATGGTGGGCGCAATTTACGACCCGATGGCCGATGAATTGTTCACCGCCGAACGGGGGCACGGGGCGCGGTTGAATGGCCGCCGGCTGGCGGTGACCACCGAGGGCACGTTGATTGATGCGCTGCTGGTCACAGGGTTTCCGTACACGGCGCACGAGGAGCGGCAGGAACAGTTGGCGATCTTCACCGCGTTCCTCGCGCAGTCGCGCGCGGTGCGCCGGCTCGGGTCGGCGGCGCTGGATCTGTGCAACGTGGCCGCCGGCCGGTTTGATGCGTTCTGGGAGCAGAACCTCAACGCATGGGACGTCGCTGCGGGTGGACTGTTGGTCGAAGAGGCCGGCGGCCGGGTCACCGACTATCGGGGCGGGCCGTACTCGCCGTTTGGCCGTGAAATCATCGCGTCCAACGGTGCCCTGCATCCGCGACTGCTGGAGGTCTTCACTGGCCTCCGACGGTGACAGTGAGTCGCAGCGCGCGGTGTTTTCCTAGGAAATCCTGCGTGTGTTTAATTGGCACCAAACCTGCTCTTGAGGGTGACAGCGGCGTGGTCCGCAGCCTGCAACGGTCTGTTTCCGACACGGGATGGAGTAGCGATATGACACGGGTACAACGCGTAATCACTCGGACACTTCTGATGGGAGGCCTGCTTTCGGCGCTGGCCACGCCGGCGGCGGCGCAAGCGGTCCACTCACTGCACCTCGGGGCCGGACTCTTTACGCCGAAGGCCATCGACGGGCGGTCCGGTGAGGACGTGTGGGTGGAGAACCTCAACACCCTCTCGTTCGACATCAAGGAGTTCCGCGGCGCGACCGTCACGGGTGAGTGGACGATCACCTTCAACGAGCGCGTGGAAGTGGGCCTTGGCGCGGGCTACTACCAGCGCACCACGCCCAGCGTGTTTCGCGATTACGTGAACATCAACGGCAACGAGATTGAGCAGGAGCTCAAACTGCGGGTCATTCCGGTGACCGGCGTCGTGCGGTTTCTGCCGTTTGGCCGCGCGGGCCGGGTGCAACCGTACGTCGGGGCGGGCGTCAGCGCCCTGAACTTCCGGTATTCGGAAGTGGGTGAGTTCGTGGACTTCTTCGACGGCTTCGCGGTGTTCCGTGACCGCTACGTGGCCGACGGCACCGCCATCGGTGGCGTGGTGCTCGGTGGCCTGCGCCTGCCGCTGGGTGGCGACATCTACGCCCTCAACACCGAACTGCGGTATCAGTTTGGCGAGGGTGACCTTGGTGACAACGGGTTTCTGACGAAGAAGATTGATTTGTCCGGGCTGAACTTCACGGTCGGATTTCAGGTTCGGTTCTGACGTAAAGCGACACGCCACCGCCTTCGGCGATGCGCGTGAAGTGTGAGAGAAACGCCGGCGACGTTCGGGCCTCCTGGGCCAGGACGTCGCCGCCTTCAGCCGACTCCTCGATCAGAATCCATCGCACGTGCCGCTCCGGCGCCTGCACCGAGTTCCACCACAACACGCCGTTGCCCTCATGCACAAAATCGCGGATGTGAAATCCTGCGTGCGACATCTGCTGCATGTAGTGCCCGAGTGATCCCATGCTGGCGAGAATGGGACTCCCGTCCCACCGTTCGGCCAGGACGGCGGTGACCGCTCTGCGCGCCTCGGAATACGGCCGCTCCCACTGGGCTTCGCGCACCATCGGCGCCTCCGCGTCGATCGGCGGCACGCCGTAGAGCAACAGGGCGAGTGCCGCAACGGCTCCCGGAGCGCGGAACCGCCCTGGCAGCCAACTCAGCAGCAGCGCACTGAGTACGGTGAGCGCCACGACGGTGGATACCATGTACCGAATGCGCACGGGATGGCCGCTGGTGAAGGCATACAGGGGCAGAGCGGCCGCGGCCACAAGCGCAAGCGGCAACACGGCACGCACCATGGCCGCGCGACCCGCGTGGCGTTCCGTCCACGCACAGGCAATCGCCGCCACCGCGCCAAGCGCGCCGGTCCAGGCAAGTCCTCGATCACTGAGTCGCGTGGCGCCGTCGATGATCTGCTGCAGCGCCAGCATCGGATCACCCAGTGCCGGGTTGTTTGCCTCAAAGAATCCTGACGTCACAAACCAGGCGCCCGTGCTCCCGTAACTCAGCAGCAGGAAGCCGGCCACCGCGACCACCGGATACACCGCAAGACGCATGGCGCGACGAGGGTGCGCGAGCATCGCAAAGCCCATCAGCGCGCCGGTGACGCACCACCCCTCGTACCGCGTGAGCATCAGCAGGAGCAACGTCACGCCGGCCATTCGTTCGTGGCGGTCGGATGGTTCCGCAAGCCAGCGGTCGATCGCGACAAGCGCAAGACACGACAGCCCAAAGAGGAGCGGCTCTGTCATCGGGGTGCTCTGCAGATAGAGCACACTCGGGTTGAGCAATACCGCAAGCGCCGTCGCGATGCCGAGCACCATCGATCCGCTTCGCCCCGCCAGATATCCCGCCAACGCGCTCAAGCCCAGCGCAAGGGGCAGGATGGACAACACCACACCCGACGCACCGGTCCGGTAGTTCCAGTCCCACTGCGCCGGAATGGCGTTGAGGAGGTGGGGCAGGGGCAGCCAGACCGCGCCTATCTGAATCCATCCGGGCGTCAGGTTGTCGAAAATCCGTCGCGCCACCAGCAGATGGCCGCGTGCGTCGTAGTGGCTCAGGGTGAGATCCAGCCGCGCGAAATACACGGCCGCCGCCCCGCCGATGGCGAGCACCAGCGCCAGCGTCGTCAGCGCGGTCGGCCGGAAACCCGAGGGGAGCGAGGAGCGGTCAGCTATAATTCGTTGATTCTATCTGGCATGGACGAACTTCTCGCTGCCGTTCAACCGTATGTGGATCGATTCGGCGGCGTCGGCATGGCGGTCATTGCCTTGCTCGATTGTTCGTTTGTCTCGATGCCCAGCGTCAGCGATCTGCTGATCGTCTGGCAGACGATCAAATCCCCAGAGTTGTGGTGGTACTACGCCCTGATGACCACGGCCGGCTCCGTCGCCGGGTCCATGGTGGTCTATTTCCTTGGGCGCAAAGGGGGCGAGGCGTTCCTGCTGAAACGCTTCAAGGCCGAGCACGTGGCCAGGGCCCGTGGCGTGGTCGAGCGCTACGGGTTCTGGGCCATGGTCGTGGTGGCGTTTGCGCCGCCGCCGGCGCCCTACAAGATTTTTGTGCTGCTCGCCGGACTCGGCGGTGTGGGACCGGCGGCCTTTGCGCTCGCGGTGACAGTGGGCAGGGGCCTCCGCTTCCTCGGGGAGGGGTGGTTCGCCGTCGTGTATGGGCAGGAGGCCGCCCGCCTCATCAGGGACCATTTGGCTGAGGCCACGCTCTGGCTGCTCGCCGTGACACTGGTGGCCTCCGTGGCGTGGATGCTGTGGCGCCGCCGCCGGCCAGCGTAGAATACGGAGCGTGGTCTTGCCGGATTTGTCGGTCGTTATTCCCATTTACAACGAGGCGGAGAACGTCGAGGCGTTGTGCCAGGAGTTCGTCACCACGCTGGACACGTGGGGACGTCCCTACGAAGTGCTGCTTGTGGATGACGGCAGTACCGACACCACGTTCGCGCGGCTGACGGCACTTCAGGCGAAGTGGCCGCAACTGCGCGTCATCCAGTTCCGCCGCAACTTCGGACAGACCGCCGCGTTCGCCGCCGGGTTTGCCTACGCGCGTGGACGGTTGATCGCAACCGCTGATGGTGACCTCCAGAACGATCCCGCCGATCTGCCGGCCATGATTGCGCGTCTCGAAGGGCAGGCGCCCGACGGCGACGGCAGCCCCTACGACATCGTGTGCGGCTGGCGGAAGGATCGGAAGGACACGTTCATCAATCGGCGGCTGCCGTCGATCATCGCGAACCGGCTGATTTCGTGGGCGACGGGTGTGCGCCTGAACGACTACGGATGCTCGCTGAAGGTCTTCCGCGCCGAAGTGGTAAAGCCGTTGCGCCTGTATGGAGAGATGCACCGGTTCCTGCCCGCGCTCGCCAGCGAGTTCGGTGTGCGCATCGCCGAGCAGGTGGTCAATCACCGCGCGCGGCGGTTCGGGCGCACCAAGTACGGGATCTCCCGCACGATCCGCGTGATGCTCGACCTGGTCACGGTGAAGTTCCTGTTGAGTTATTCGACGCGGCCACTCCAGATATTCGGCCTCATCGGGATGGTGATGGGCGGACTCGGTACCGCGGTGCTCCTGCACCTGACCTGGGTCAAATACATCCTGGAAGAGTCGATCTCAGACCGGCCGCTGTTGATGGCCGGCATCCTGCTGGTGTTCACCGGCGTGCAGTTTGTCACCATGGGCCTGCTGGCGGAGCTGCAGGCCCGGACCTACCATGAATCACAGGGCAAGCCGATTTATGTGGTGCGGCAGGTCCTGGAAACCCCGGCCAGCGACCCCCGGCCGTCCGTCTGAAGTCCCGGTAGAGGAGCTGGAATGAATCGATCGAGTGTGACCCGACTGAAGCAGATCATCGCGGCGTGTGTGCTGACGATGGTGGCCGCCCCTGTGGCGGCGCAGACGCCGCCTCCGCCGCGGCCGGCCGGCGACGAAGAGGCCCGCGTGCCGTACAGCCGGTGGAGCCTGGGCCTGATGTCCGGTGGGCAGGAAGTGAGCCGCCGCGGCATCACGGCCGGCGGTGAACTGAGTGTGCGTCTTCGCAAGTTTGTCCATCTGGCCGTCGAGGGTGGCTGGATGTCCGACGTCGTCACCGACCGCCGGATCGCCGAGATCGACAGTTACGCCGCCTACGTGCGAGACGCCTATCGTGTCCCCGTAACCAGCGAGATCGACGGACCGGCGTTGTTTGCCATGGCGGGGCTGAAGTTCATGCCCGATGGCAAGTCTACTGGCGAGTCGTCAGGCGTCCGTCCGTACATGACCATCACCGCGGGTATCGCGCGTGTCGAGTTCAAGCCGGCCTTTGTGATTGACGGGACGCCCACCTCCGGTGCCGGGCTGATCGTCTACAACGTGGCGATTGGCAGCGACCTGTTGGGCACGACCAATCGTTTTGCCTATGGTGGCGGCGCGGGGCTGGTGTTCGGCGACACCTGGTACCTTGACCTGGGCGCGCGCATCCTCCGGATCCACACGACGGATCACCCGACGACCGTGAAGCGCCTCGTCGTCGGCATGGGGCGCCGGTTCTAGGCAGAATGCAACGCGTTCCGCACGGCGCGCCGATGACCGAACGTGGCGGTCGTCTGCGGGGTGTGCTTGATCTGGTTGCCGGTCGGTACCCGCCCTTTGTCTTTGGACTTGGAGTGGGCTCGCTTCTGCCGGTGTTTCATTTTCACGAAACCACGCGCGAGGCGCTGGAGCCGGCGTTTGCGTACCTCGTGGACAACGGGTACCGGACCGTCACATCTGATGAGGTCGCCGCGCTGGTGCGGCACGGGACACATCCAGGCCCGAAGACGGTGATGCTCGCGTTTGACGACGCGCTCGCCAGCTTGTGGATGGTGGTCGGACCGTTGCTCGCGCAGTACAACCTGCAGGCGGTGGCGTATGCGATTCCTGCGCGCATTCAGGACGCCGCCACCACTCGTCCGACGATCACGGACGGACCTGTGGACGCCGAACGTCTCGATCTTTCCGATGAGCCGTTCGCGACCTGGCCCGAACTCCAGGCGCTCTCATCGTCGGGCCGTGTGGATGTGCAGTCGCATACGTACTCACACTCGATGGTGTTTGCCGGCGATACCGCGGTGGGCGTGGTGGACGATGCGTTTCGGGCTGTGGAGACGGTGTTCTCGCGACCGAGGTTGAACGACGGGCATTCGCTGTCGTTTCTGCAGGCGTCGCAGGTGGGGTACCCGGTGTTTGCGCGGCGGTCGCGCATGTCGGACGG
>CAZLJG010000177.1:0-7040 GCA_964559545.1 uncultured Solibacteraceae bacterium
TGTCGCCGTACTACGACTCCATGATCGCCAAGATCATCACGTATGGGCGCGATCGCAACGAGGCCATTGCCCGTATGCGTCGCACACTCGAGATGACGGTCATTGAAGGCATCAAGACCTCGATCCCGCTGCAGCTGAAGATCATCAACGATCCGGACTTCCAGGCCGCGCGCATCAACACGGCGTTCATGGATCGCTTCATGCCGCCCGCGAAGCCGTCGAAGTCACTCGCCGAGTCCGCCTAGAGCGTGCTCCATCCTGTCTACGCCATTCTCGACACCGACGTGCTGACCGCACGTGGGCTCGATCCACTCGCTGTGTGCGACGTGTGGCTCGAGGCGGGTGTGCGGCTGATCCAACTGCGCGCCAAGTCCATGGCGTCAGGCCCCATGCTGACGCTCGCTGAGGCACTCGTGGCACGGGCACACGCGGCCGGAGCCGCTCTCATCATCAACGACCGAGCGGATATCGCGGCGCAGTGCGGCGCCGATGGCGTGCACGTCGGGCAGGACGACCTGTCGCCGGTCGACGTACGTGTCGTCGTCGGCGCTCGGGTGATCCTGGGGCTGTCCACCCACACGGATGCGCAGGTGGCCGAGGCCGTGACGCAGCCGGTGTCGTATGTGGCGATTGGACCGGTGTTCGGCACGCGGACGAAGGACACCGGCTATGACGCCGTGGGACTTGCGCAGGTGGCCCGTGCGGCGACGGCTGCTCACGCGGCGGGGAAGCCGCTGGTGGCGATCGGGGGAATCACGCTCGAGAACGCCGCGAGTGTTCTTGAAGCTGGTGCGGACAGTCTGGCAGTGATTTCTGATCTGGTAGGTACAGAGAACAGGCGCGGACTCGCCGAGCGAGCCCGCGCCTGGATGACGACGACCGCCTAGTTCCCGACCCGCGCGCCGGTGGTCGGGTGGTTGACGGAGTATTCCTTGCCCGTGCCGCTGAAGTAGTCCTTGGTGATCTTCCGCACCATCGGCAGCAGGATCGCCAGGCCGATGAGGTTCGGGAAGGCCATGAACGCGTTCAGCAGGTTGCCGATGGCCCAGACCAGCGGCACCGAAACGACCGCACCCACCATGATCAATGCGACGAACAGCACCCTGTAGACCTTGATGTAGGTCGAACCAAAGATGTATTCGAAGCACTTCTCGCCGTAGTAGCACCATCCGATCAGGGTGGAGAACCCGAAGAGGAAGGAACAGATCGCGACGATGACGGCCGCGTACGGAATCGTCTGGCTCATGGCAGCGGCGGTCAGGGCCGAGGACTGGTAGAGGCCCGAGGTCCAGAGTCCCGACTCAAGGATCACGAATGCGGTCATCGAGCAGACCACGATCGTGTCGATGAACACTTCGAAGACACCGACGACACCCTGCTCGGCCGGGTGCTTGACGTCCGCGATGCCGTGCGCCATCGGGGCGCTGCCCAGTCCGGCTTCATTCGAGAGCACACCGCGGCTCATGCCCATGGCGATCGACTGCGCCACTGTGGCGCCGGCGAATCCGCCGACGGCCGCGGTCGGGGTGAAGGCTTCAGAGAAGATCAGGCCGAAGACGTGCGGCAACTGACCGGCGTTGATGATGACGAAGCTGACCGCTGCGCCGAGATACAGCAGAATCATCGCCGGAACGAGCTTTTCGGCCACGTGGGCAATGCGCTGGATGCCGCCGAGCAACACCAGACCGACAGAAATCGTGATGATGATGCCGGGCACCCACGCGGGAACGACGCTGCCAGTCACCGACTGGACCGCGGCGATAAACGAGACGGCGACCGTGTTCGACTGCGCCATGTTGCCCGTGCCGAACATCGCCGTGGCAATGCCGAAAAACGCGAACAGCCACGCCAGGAGCTTGGCGAAGCTGGAGTCGCCGAGTCCGCGGCGGATGTAGTACATCGGGCCGCTGGCGAGTTCGCCGTTTTCGCGTGTGACGCGGTAGTGCACACCGAGGACGGCCTCTGCGTATTTGGTCGCCATGCCCACCGTGGCACAGACCCACATCCAGAAGACTGCACCAGGGCCACCGATGAGGATGGCTGTAGCGACGCCGCCGATGTTCCCGTTGCCGACCGTGGCGGCCAGTGCCGTGGACAGGGCCTGGAACGGCGTGATCGTCTTGGACGCCGACTTGTCCTTTGAGAACGCGCCGGCAAACACCATCCGGAACGCGACCGGGAAGCGGCGGATCTGCACGAAGCCCGTGGCGACGGTCAGGATGCCGCCCACCAACACCAAGACGAGTGGCATGAACGTCCAGTGCCAGACCGCCGCCTCAATTGATTCAAACCATTTCGTCAGTGCAACAACATCCATCGAAAGTCCTCAGGAAAATGTCGGGCCTCAATGTCAGCCCAACAGGTCAAGCGCGGTAAAGACAATGATCATGAAGATGGCGGCGGGGCATACCCAGCGAATCAGGAATCCCCACAACGCGGCGCCAGGCATGGCGCCACCCGTGTTGAGTTCCTCAAGGGCCTTGTCCACGCGCCATACGTGGCCCACGAAGATCGAGAGCAGGAAGCCACCGACCGGCAGCGCGAAGTCGTTCCAGATGATGGCCATCAGGTCCAGGAAGCCCATGCCGACACCTGGAAGATTCGAGAAAAACGTCGACGCCCCGTTGCCGAGCGCGGATGGAATGGCCAGCACGAACGTGATGGCGGTCAACACATAGACCGCCTTCTTGCGCTCCCAGCCCCGGGAGTCGATCAGGTGTGAGGTCGGTACCTCAAGCAGGGAGATGGTGGAGGTGATGGCGGCGAAAAGCAGCATCACAAAAAACGCCACGCCCACCAGTGCGCCGCCGGGCATGGTGGCGAACAACTGTGGCAACACGACGAAAATCAGGCCGGGGCCGCTGGAGTTGGGGTCAAAGCCGGCGAGACTGAAGCCCGCAGGGAAGATGATCAAGCCGGCGGTGAGGGCGACCGCGGTATCAATCACCACAACCCACATCGCGGACTTGGCCAGATTCTCATCCTTCGAGAGGTAACTGCCGTACGTGATCATCGCGCCCATGCCGAGGCTCAGTGAGAAAAACGCCTGGCCCAGCGCGGTGTTGAAGACGCGAATGTCGAAGACCTTGGAGAAATCAGGATTGAGGTAGTAGGCCAGCCCGGCTTCCGCGCCCGGCAGCGTGACCGCCCGAATCGCCAGAAGCCCGAGGATGATGAGCAGCATCGGCATGAGCGTCTTGGTCATGCGCTCGATGCCACCCTTGACCCCGCCGAGCAGCGTGGCCGCCGTGACACCCAGCACCAGGGCCGTCAGGCCGACACTCAAGGGCGCGTTTCCGACAAATTGTCCGAAGAATGCGCCTGTGGCGGCCGAGTCCCCTGTAACGGCACCGGTCGCGGCGTAGTAGATATACGCGATCGTCCACCCGGCGATCACCGAGTAGAACGAGAGAATGCCCACACCTGCGAGCACCCCCAGCGCCCCGGTCAGCCACCACGCGGTGCCGGGCCTGAGCACCTTGAACGCCCCGACCGGGTCCTTGCCCGTGCGACGGCCCACGGCGAGCTCGGCGATCATGATGGGGGCGCAAATCAGAAACACGCACACCAGATACACGAGGACAAACGCGGCGCCACCGCCCTGTCCGACCTTGGTGGGGAAGCCCCAGATGTTCCCCAGGCCGACCGCCGACCCGGCGGCTGCCAGAATGAACCCGAACCTCGACCCGAAGCTGCCGCGCGCGCCTGCCATCATTCACCCCTGTTCGCCAATTACGGTCCGTGGATTCTAACCCTATAATGACGACGCCAGTGCCCATGTGAGGGCTCATACCTAATGGATTCAAACCTTCTCAAAACAAAGTCGATTGAACAACTTGTCGGGGACGTGGAACACGGGTCCAAGGCCCTCAAACGCAGCCTGGGGGCGTGGGATCTGACCCTGCTGGGTATCGGCGCCATCATTGGCACCGGTATCTTCGTGCTGACGGGGACGGCCGCCGCCAATCAGGCCGGGCCGGCCATCATGATGTCGTATCTGGCTGCGGGTCTCGCCTGCGGCTTCGCGGCGTTGTGTTACGCCGAGTTCGCCTCGATGATTCCGATCGCCGGCAGCGCGTATACCTACGCCTACGCCACGCTGGGCGAACTGGTCGCCTGGATGATCGGCTGGGACCTGATCCTCGAATACGCGGTGGGCTCCATGACGGTCGCCATCGGCTGGAGCGGCTATATGCAGAAGCTGCTCTCGGGCGCGGGCATTCATCTGCCCGTCTGGATGACCGCCGCACCAGGCACCCTCGATGCCAGCGGCAACGAGATCGGCGCCTTGATCAATCTGCCTGCCGTTCTCATCGTGCTGGCGATTACCGCGCTGCTGGTCATCGGCGTGCAGGCCACGGCCCGCGCCAACGCGATCATGGTCAGCATCAAGCTGGTCGCGATCGTGTTCTTCATCGCGGCTGGCGCCACCTTCGTGAAGCCCGAGAACTGGAGCCCGTTCTACGCCTACGGCTGGCAGGGCATGATGGCCGCCGCGGCCGTCGTCTTCTTCGCGTACATCGGGTTTGACGCCGTGTCGACCACCGCCGAAGAAGCGAAGAACCCGCAGCGGGACCTGCCGATCGGCATTCTGGCGTCGCTGATTGTCTGCACGATCCTGTATCTGGCGGTGGCCGCCGTGTTGACCGGCATCGTGCCGGTGGTGGACTACAAGACGGACGCGGGCTTCCTCAACGCGCCTGTGGCCTTTGCCTTGAGTCTGATTGGTCAGGACTGGGCCGCGTATCTCGTGTCCGCGGGCGCCGTGGCCGGCATCACGTCGGTGCTGCTCGTCATGTTGCTCAGCCAGCCGCGCATCTTCTTCGCGATGAGCCGTGACCGGCTGCTTCCGCCCGGCGTCAGCGTGGTGCACCCGAAGTACGGCACGCCGTACATCACGACGATCATCACCGGCGTCATTGTCGCCATCGTGGCCGGGTTCACGCAGATTCAGACCGTCGGCGAAATGACGAGCATCGGCACGTTGTTCGCCTTCGTCGTGGTCTGTGCCGCGGTGCTCATCCTGCGCAAGACGCGCCCGGATGCGAAGCGGAACTTCAAGGTGCCGTTTGGCCCGGTGCTGCCGACCCTCGGCATCATCTCGTGCTTCTGGCTGATGCTCAGTCTGCCGGTGCTCACGTGGGTCCGGTTCCTCGTGTGGCTCGACCTCGGGCTGATCATCTACTGGCTGTACGGCCGCATCAACAGCACGCTGGCCGATCCGAAGGAACGGCAGCGCCGCACGATGCTGCAGGCGTTCGCCAACTTCACGACGGCGTTTGGCGGCCTGGCCATCTTCAACGGCTTCGCCATGACCATCCTCGGCTTCTTCACCGAGTGGGGCATCACCAACGAGACCACCGCGAAGTGGCATGAGATCGGCGTGACGGCTCATGAGGCGGACATCTTTGGTCTGCAGGTCTTCGGCGTGTCGATCGTGATCTTCGTGATCGGCCGAATTCTGGCGAAGGTCTCCGGGGAGAAGTAACGCATGAACGGCACAGAGGTCGCGAAGGCGATCCGCGAGGAAGTCCGGCCGGGGGTGGCGGCGTTTGCCGCCACTCACGGCCGATCGCCCGCCCTCCACATCGTGCTGGTCGGGGATGACCCGGCGTCACACATCTACGTCCGCAACAAGGAGCGCGCCGGCACCGAGGCAGGGCTCATCGTCCGCGTGCACCGGTTGCCAGCAGACGCGACGGTCGATCAGGTGCTGGCACAGGTGCAGGCGCTGAACGCCGATCCCGCGTGTGACGGCATCCTGGTGCAGGCGCCGCTGCCGGCCGGGATTGGCAAACACGGCACCGAGCGGGTCTTCGATGCGATCGATCCCCGCAAGGACGTGGATGGTTTTCATCCCCACAACGTCGGGCTGCTTGTGCAAGGGCGGGCCGCGCTGAAACCGTGTACGCCGTCGGGCGTGATCGAACTGATGGACCGGCTCGGCCATCCGATCGCCGGAAAACACGCCGTGGTGATCGGGCGCAGCGAGATTGTCGGCAAGCCGATGGCCCTGCTGCTGCTGCAGCGTGACGCCACGGTCACGATCTGCCACTCGAAGACACCGGACCTCAAAGACACCTGCCGGCGTGCCGACATCCTCGTGGCCGCGATTGGCCGCGCAGGATTTGTGACGACCGACTTCGTGAAACCTGGCGCGGTGGTGATCGATGTCGGCATCAATCGCGTGGACTCACGCGATCAGATGGTCGCCTTCTTCGGCGCTGATCATCCGCGCGTGGCGGACTTCGACAAGAAGGGCAGCGCGGTGGTGGGCGACGTGCACCCGGCGGTGGCCCAGGTGGCCGGAGCCATGACGCCTGTCCCAGGCGGCGTCGGCCCGCTCACAATCGCGATGCTCCTGAAGAACACCCTCACCGCCGCGACAGCGCGCGGATAACCTCGCGCGTGCGGCGGTCTGTGTCGTCGAGTGTGCCCGACGTATCGATCACGTAGTGCGCGCGGGAGACTTTGTCGGCCAACGGCCACTGGGCAGCGATGCGGGCACGGGCGTCAGTCTCAGACAACCCGCTGCGTGCCATGAGCCGCTGCAGCTGCTGGTCGGGCGTACACGCGGCCACGATCACCACATCAAAATCGCCCTCGCGTCCGGTTTCATAGAGCAGCGGGATGTCAGCCACGCCGATCGGCGCGTCCAGCGTCAGGAACCACTGCGAGATGGCGGCATAGACCTTCGGATGGATGATGCCCTCGAGGTCGTGACGGGCGAGCGTGTCGGCAAACACGAGTGAGCCCAGCGCCTCTCGATTGAGCGTCCCGTCCGTGTTGAGGACCGTCCGGCCGAACCGGTCGATGACGGCTTGAAGCCCAGTCGTGCCTGGAGCGACCACGTCGCGCGCGAGTCGGTCCGCGTCAATCGTGGGGATGCCCAGCGCCGCGCACGCCGCAAGACAGCGGGATTTGCCGGTGGCAATCCCCCCAGTCAGCGCAACGCGTGTCACGCCGCCGATCCGCCTGGCCCGTCCGAGTCCACATCACTGGCGGGCGTAATGCGTTCTTCAACGAACGTCTTCCACTCG
>CAZLJG010000178.1:0-6985 GCA_964559545.1 uncultured Solibacteraceae bacterium
TTGCGTGAACGCGAGGGCCGCGCGGCCGACAGCCTGCTGTTGTTGCGCCGGGTCTTCGACCTGCGCCCGCCGACCCCGGCCGAGGCCGTCAGGTTCGGTCAACTCGCGATGTCGCAGCAGCAGACCGATCAGGCGATTTGGGGTTTTGAACGTGCGCGCCAATCGCAGGGCGCCGCCTTCGCGCACGATCTCGAGTTGGGCGTGTTGTACCAGTCAGTGCGCAGGTTCGACGATGCGCGACAGGCGCTCGATCGGATCCCGTCGTCGCACCCCGACTATCCGATGGTGCTCTTCAAGCGCGCGCAGGTGAGTGTGCTGTTGAACGAGCCCGACCGCGCCGCCCGCATCGACGCCGCGCGACGTGGGGCTGACGCCACCACGCGGGCGCTCATCGCGAACGAGAGACTGTTCCGCTGACACAAAAAAAACGCGCGGGGACCGAAGTCCCCGCGCGTTCGAGAGAGGCGACTGACGCTTAGAACGACAGTCGGCCGAGCAGGGTCAGTGCGCGCGGTGGGAAGTACGACCGCGAGCGACCGAAGCTCGTCACGTTCAGGCTGGGTTCGGGGTTGTAGCCCGTCTGCAGGTTGAACACGTTGAAGAGTTCTGCTTCGACCTGGAAGCGCGCACGGCCCCCGAGATCGATGTTCTGGGTGTACTTCAGGTCCAGCTGCGCGTGCGGGCTGGTGAGGCGCGAACCGGCGGCTTCCGCGTACCGGTTCACGTCACTGGTGCTCGTGCCGACGATCGTCGTCGGATACGCGCGGTAGCTCCAGGCTTCCCACGGGTGGCCCGACTGGGCGACGACGTAGGCGCCGAGGACGCCGTTCCAGGGCAGCGAGTAGGAACCCCACACCTTGACCATGTGGCGACGGTCACCGCGGAGGTCACCTTCCTTGTTGTCCCAAATCTGGCGGCCACCCGAGTCGGCGATGAACGACGACCCGATGAAGATCGCGGCGTCGTTGCCGGTCGTGGTGTTGTCCTGGTCCATGTTGCCGAAGTAGTGGCTCCACGTGTAGGAGCCGCGCACGAAGAGGTTGCTGCGGCGGTAGTCCGCTTCCACCGTGGCTTCGTAGTACTTCGTGTAGGCCCCGTCGAGTTCGGCGATGACGTAGGTGGAGCCGCTGCCGATCTGCGCGATCTTCGCCGACAGGTCCGAAATGTAGAGTTCACGCGGAACGCCTGGCGGCGGGTTGTAGGCCGTGCGCGCGGTGTTGTTCGTGTCCTCCCAGAAGTGCGTGCTGCTGCGGTAGCGGCCGTAGACACGCGCCGACAGGCCCTGGCTCAGTTCGAGGCTGGTGCCGATGAGGTACTCGTCCGTCGTTCTCGGCGTCAGGTCGTCCACAAAAAGTTTGCCCGAGGACGAACCGACGGGTTCAACACCAAAGAGGCGACCCGCGGCGTCGAAGTGCGCGTTCAGCACGAAGCCGAGCGCGTTGCGATCCCACGACGCGGCGCGGGGCAGCGAGCTGGCGGCCGGGTTGTAGCGCGCGAAGCTCGCATACACCGTGTTGCCGCTGTCGAAGCCGCGGACCACGCTCAGGCGCGGCTGGATCATCTTGCTGAACGGCAGCTCGTACATCTTGTACCGGTTGCCGACCGCGCGGATGTAGCCCGACAGCGTCGAGCTGTCTTCCTTCAGGCCCTGGCCATACAACGTGTCGTTGCTGGCAATCACGCCGAGGTTGAACGTCCAGTTGCCCCAACGAATCATGTCGTTGAATTCGATGCTCTGTGATTCAAAGTCCGACTTGATCGAACGCAGACCGGCCGTCTGGCGCTGGAAGGATGCGGTGTAGAAGATCGGCTGACCCTGGAAGTTCGTCCGTCCGCCCACCAGGTTGATGCCGCCCCAGCCGTTCGAGCGCCGCGCGAGGTCTTCCGAGTCCTTGTACCACTGGTAGCCCACGTGGATTTCGTGGGTGACCTTCGAGCCCAGCGTGATGTTGTAGCCGAACTGGACGTTGTCGCGGAAGAAGTCCTGGTCGTTGAACTGCGACGCGTAGCCGAACGTGGAGCCGCCCGTGCGCGCCCCGGCAGAATTCAGATAGCCGTACTGATTAATGAACGGCGCCAGGAACGCATTGAAGTTGGGGTTGGTCGCGATGGGCGACGGCAGCGTCACGAGACCCAGCGTGCCGATGTTGGCGATGTCGAGCATCGTGCCAATCGTTTCGCTCGGCGTCGCCGACGAAATGTTGTCCGGCTCACTCGTCGTGTCGTTCACGTAGCGGGTGTACTTGAACGTCGCGAGGCCGCGACCGAGAATCCACGACCCGTCCGCCGTCGTCGTCTGGTAATCCACCGAGTCGCCGGTGCCCGTGGTGGGCGCCGAGAAGCTGCCAAACAGCGTGCTGTCGTCGTCACGTGTGGAGTTGCGGTAGCTCACGTTGAACAGCAGGTCGTTGGTCGGCGAGATCGTGACCTTGCCGAAGTATTCGTTGCGGACGCGTTTGAAGTCCGGCAGCGCGCCGTAGGCATTTGTGCGGTCGGCGCGTGAGAACTCGGGGCGGTAATAGGACCCGAAGAAAAACGCCTTGCCCGGGAGGAGCGGACCACCGATGTTGCCCGTCAGCCAGGTGCGATCCTGATCGTACTGCGACGCCGAACCGACGTTCAGCTTGGCCGCCATGCCCATCGTCTGGAACTTGTAGTTGAGTTCGCCCTGGAAGCGGCTGGTGCCGGACTTGCTGACGCTGTCCACCGAGAAGCCGCCGGCGCGGTCGAAATCGATCGCGCGCGCGCCGCCCTTGACGACCGTCACCTGCGCGATGTCATGCGCCGAGGGTTCCGCCGAGAGCGTGCCGAACAACGGCAGCGTCACGTTGACGCCGTCGAAGAGGTACACGTTGTCCTGACCGCTGCCGCCGGCGCTCGGGCCACGGACCTGGTCGGCCGTGAACTGCACACCAGGCAGCAAGCGGAGCAGATCGCGGTATTCCTGGCCGACCGGCAGCGCGCCAATCTGGGCCGAGGAGATGCCGCTCTTGAGCGTGGCGGACGACCGGTCCACATAACTGGTCGTCGCGGTCACGTTGACCGTTTCCGTGACGCCGCCCACCGACAACGTCACGTTGACGTTGGTGTCCTGCTGCAGCTGGACCTGTGCGGTGCGGGTCACAGCCTGCATGCCGGACAGGGTGAACGAGATGGTGTAGGTGCCGGGCTGGAGCGCCGCCATCCGGTAGTCACCGTTCGCGCCGGTCACCGCCACACGGGGCGTCGGCAGCGATGTGGATGTGGCTTCAACAGTCACGCCGGGAAGGGCGAGACCGCTGCTGTCGACCACACGACCGGTGATCGCACCGGTCTGCTGGGCCAGAGCGGCGACCGGTGCCAACAGCACCGCCATCACCGCGAGAAGTACGAACTTAGAACGCATTTGTCCTCCAGGGGAACGTAAACAAGATGCAAAGGATGCTACCCGGACCCGGACACCCTGTAAATGGGCTCAGTCGCCCAGCTGCCCGGCCACGACGGCGGCGCCCAGGAGTCCCGCCGCCGGATTGAGGATGACCGAGACCGGGATCGTCCTCATAAGGTCCACGAGCGGGTCCTTGGCCCGGAAAGCGTCCAGAAACGGACCCTTTTCGAGCATTGGAAGGAGTTTGGGGGCGATACCGCCCCCGATGTACAGCCCGGCCGTGGCCATGGACCGCAGCGCGAGGTTGCCGGCGGCGGCACCGTAGGCTTCGACGAACATGTCCACGGCTTCGACGCACTGCTCACAGCGGCCCGCCAGGGCACTCGCACTGATGGCGGCTGGCAGTTCGCCGTTGTCAATGCCGGGTCCAATCGCGGGGCAGCAGCCGCCGGTCGCACCAAAACCATGGGTGAACCGGAACAGGTGGGCGAGGCCGGGCCCCGAAATCACGCGATCCAAATCGACGCGTCCGAAAATTCCCGAGAGGGAATCCACAAACGCGAGTTCGCGCGGCGTGCGCGCGGCGAAATCCGCGTGGCCGCCTTCGGATGCCGACGGCACAAACGTGCCGCGTACGTTATGCAGAAGCGCCTCGCCAAGGCCCGTGCCCGCCGCAATCAACGCGGCATTCCCCGACGGCACCGGCACGCCGGCCTGCAGCACGGCAAGTTCTTCGGGCTCGAGGACAGGCACGGCATGCGCCATCGCTTCGAGGTCGTTGAGCAGACGCACCGAACAGTCGGGCCACCGATCCGCAAATCCCGACGCGTCCGCGAGCCACGGCACATTGGTGAGCCGCGCGACAAGTCCGGTGACGGGCCCCGCCACGCCCAGACAGAAACCCCGCAGGTGGGATTCCGCGCGGGTGTCGTCGAGGAAGACCTGAATCAATTCGTCGAGCGAATCAAAGTCGAGCGTCGCGTATTCACGCACGACCAGCGACCGCGGGCGATCACCCGTGGGCTCAAACAAACCGAGGAGGGTTTTGGTGCCACCAATGTCGCCCGCCAGAAGCATCGGCAAATGATACTGCCTTCCTCTGTTACCATCGGCCTCGTGGCCGTTCCTGCATCAGCGACCCTTCCGGTCGAACGCCCGCTGGCCGGCCAGCACGTGGCGGTGCTGGGCAAAGGCGGGGTGCTCTCACGCCGCGACATTCGCGCGCTGGTTGAGCGCCTGGGCGGGACCTGCGCCTTCTCCCTCTCCGACCACACCACCGTTGTCATCCTGACCGGCGATGCGGAGGTCCAGACATGGCCCGCCCCTGTGCGGGACGTGATGACCGAGGACACCTTGTGCCGCGCGGCAGGGCTGCCGGACGTGGAGACGCTCCGGTCACGGTTCTATTCGACCCGCGATCTGCTCGGCATGTACCCGGGGTTGCGTGAGGACCACCTGCGCTATCTCGGCAAGTGGGGCCTGATTCGACCTGTCGCCGGCCGGTATTCGTTTAATGACCTGCACGTGATCAAGGCGGCCGCCGCCGATCTGGGTCGCGGCGTCTCCCTGAACGGGATCCTGCGTGGGTTGCTCGCCGAGCGCACGGGGCAGCTGGCCTTCGACTTCCAGCCGCCCCGCATGGACTCCCCACGCGCGCGAGTGGTCTCATTGCCCGCCGTGAAACATGAGGCCCGCGGCGCTGCTGATCGCGCCGCCCAAATCCGCACAGCGAACTACACGCTCGCGGCAAAATATTTCCTCGAGGGTGCGGAGCTCGACGATGGGGATGAGCGGAATCTGGATTTGGCGTCCGCCGCGTATCGACGCGCGTTGTTGTTTGATCCGCAACTCGTGCCCGCGCTGGTGAACCTCGCCAACATCCACTACGAGCGAGATGAACTGGTCGAAGCGGACGCGATCTACGAAAAGGCGATTCGCTACGACCCTGAGTGTTTCGAGGCGTACTTCAACCTCGGCAATATTCACCACGACCTCGCGCGGTATCCCGACGCGGTGGTGAACTACCGCGAGGCGCTTGCGATCAACCCTGCGTACCCCGAAGCGCACTTCTACCTCGCGGTCACGCTCGAAAAACTCGGACGCTCCGCAGAGGCGAAGCCGCACTGGCAGCAGTACCGGGAACTCGATCCTGACGGCGAGTTCACGGAGCTGGCGAAAGAGTTTTCGGACTGATCACTTCACATTCACCGTCGTCGTCGCGCCCCCTTTGAGCGTGACGCGTTGTGCGGTCTTGGCCCAGCGTTCGAGGGATCGCACGGACATCTCGAAGTCGAAGGTGCCGGCACGCACGACGTAGTAATCGCCGGCGGGCAGGTTGTCGATCTTGAACGTGTGTTTCGGGCCCACGAACGTGAACTGGAACTGCGTCGAATACCGTTGAGGCTCCAACCACCGGTCCGGGTCAGTGGGAAACACCACAACCCGTGTGGCGCCGGGAGGTTCGTAACGCGCCAGCTCCACGGAACCTTCCACCGAGGCCAGCGGCGCGTCCGTAGCGATCACCAGTACGTCATCGGCGCCGGCCTCTCCGATGGTCAACAGAGTGCCGGCGACGTCGGCATCCGTCGAGACGACGCGCTCGACAGTGCGCCACGGCGTACCGGGGACTGACACCGACACGATGTAGCGCCCCGGGGCGACGCCGCTCACGCTGAAGCGACCGTGCTCATCGAGCAAGGTGCTGTGCCCAATGGACCCGGACGTGCCATTGGCTGCAAAGAGGCGAGCAGAGATGTCGAGGGGAAAGAGACCAACCCGCCCTTTCGGCATGAGGTCGGTCGACGGTCGACTCGTGCCGCCCGAGAAGTCGACCCGCCCGGTGATGGTCAGTCCGTCGCCAAGCGTGACGACGAGGTCCTCGACATCGCGATCGATGACCGTCACTGACAGGTAGCCGTTGGGTCCACGCTGCTGCGGCGCGGTGGGGATGACCATGATGGAATACGTCCCGGGCGCGACGCCTGCGAATCGGAAGCGTCCATCCGGCGTCACCTGCACGGGCCGCATTTCGCTCACACCGACAGAGCCGGGCAGGTCGCCATCCTGCACAAGCGCGATCTGCACCGTTTCAGACGGCGGCCCTCCCGACTGCACCATTCTCCCAGTGATGGCAAACGGCGTCACGCCGTACATGGTGATGTCCATCGCCGTCCGATCGTCACCAATGTCCACGGTCACGATCTGGCTGTCGGACTGTCGTGTGCGCCCCGGGTAAAAGGTCGGAGGCATCGTTCGCACCGTCTGGTCGATCAGGCGACTCAGGCCTGATGCGTCAGGCATTGTGGGGCCGAGCAACTGGCGCAGTCGCGGGTCGACGGTGAACGCTTCGCCCGCGCACGCGCAGAGCACGTAGTCGCCCGGCGGCAGATTGCCTATGTGGAACATGCCGCGATCGTCGGTGCGCCGGAAACCGCGGGGCATCATGATCGGCATCAAGTTGCTGACCTGCTTGCGCGTCATCGTGACCGTCATGTCGACGACCGGATCGCCCACCTCATCGCGCACGACACCGCTGACGCTGCCGTTCCGGCCGGCTCTGACCGTGACATCCGTGACGCGCGCGCTGTCCGCCAGCGTCACCTCGGCGGAGGACGTAGG